>NZ_VOYO01000006.1:0-161310 GCF_013420255.1 Acinetobacter sp. YH01021 | reverse complement strand
TATTTGAACAATCTAAAATATTTGTATTACCTGAAAAAAGGCAAAGGCAATGTCCGCGAGTAGTGAAAATTAAAGCACAAAAATATCCAAGAAAATGCCAGTCAATTTCTTAACTGACTGGCATTACAACATAGGTTGGGCTTTTTCTTTAGGCTGACTTTTGTTCTTCGCCCTGCTCTATGCATAATTGCATTAATAAGGCATCGACATGACTTTGCTGAAAGTCAAAAGGATTAAACTCATCAAATCCCATTTCCCGACAGAATTGCTGGATTTGACTGCGTTTAGAAATATATTTCATCGACCAATCTGGGAAACTCGGATATTCAATTTCCTTGGTCTCAAATAATTTAATATCCTGATGGCGAGGATCTTTATTCAGTCGCTCCACCAGCAGACTTTTTAAAGTGGCACATTCCCCTTCGAGACATTGAAAAAAATGACCATCTGCGAAATACAGTACACCTGTCACTTGATGCTGATAATTAAAATCACGAGCTTCTTTCAGGATATTCGCCAAATCTTCAAGTAAGTCAGGTTTGGGAGAAGTACTTTTACTGGCGTAACAAAATTGGTACATGCGCTAACTTCTCTATTTTTATTATGCTGAACTGCATAGAAGTTAACACTGTACGCGAAAAACCTGAACCCGGATAGGTTTATTATAAGAAATACTCATTAGAGGGAACCGGAAGTTCCGCCAATCCTTTTTTCAAGGTCTCTGACCATTGCCGGCTGATTGACGTGAAATACTCATCATCTTCGGCAATACGCTTGCCTCTTGGCATGATCAGACTGTCTTTTTTATAGACCAGCACATCGAGGGGCATACCAACCGATACATTGGAACGTAGGGTCGATGCAAATGAAATCAGGGAACAGCGCAAAGCTTCATCCAGCGGCATATCATAAGTCAGCGCACGATCCAGGATCGGCTTGCCATATTTACTTTCGCCAATCTGAAAATACGGCGTATCGCGTGTGGCACAGATAAAGTTCCCTTGCGGATAGACATGATAAAGCTGCATATCCTGATCTTTAAGTTGTCCACCGACCAGCAGATTGCAATAATAATTGCTTTGTTCCGAAATATCGCTCGTAACATTCGCAATCACTTTCTTCAGCATACTACCCACCAGCTCAGCGACATCAAACATGGTGTGCAGACTCAAGATATTGGGTTCCTGCTTCAGTTCGAGCTGATTTTTGATATGCCCAATTACTGCTTGTGTTGTTGCCAGATTTCCGGATGCCTGTATGACGATCATACGTTCCCCGGGAATACCAAAGGTATACAACTTTCGAAATACAGAAATGTGATCTACTCCGGCATTGGTTCGGGTATCACTGATAAAAAGCATACCTTGCTCTAAACGTAGTGCACAACAATACGTCATTCATTCGTCCTTATTAACATCCTAGCACTTGAACGATGGAATGCATGGATTCCACACCGCCCTTTTCTCTGACACCGCGTACCGGCGCCACATCCCAATAATCCCGTCCAATCGCCACATAAACATGCGAACTTGGAGTAAACAACAGATTACTGACATCAAAACAATACCATGTCTGGTCTACAAACACCTCTACCCAAGCGTGACTGGCCAGATGCGAAGCATTTTGTGCATATAAATAACCAGAAACATAGCGTGCAGGCAAACCTAGATATTTGCACATGGCAATAAAAATATGACTATGGTCCTGACAGACGCCCTGTCTGGACTCAAAGGCATCTATTGCAGAGCCTTGCACTGAAGTACTGTTTGAAATATAAGGCACATGCTCCAGCAAGGCCTGTGCCAGTCCAATCAAATGCTGACGGGTTAATGCAGGAACATGACGTTGTGCAAAGTCTTTCATTGCTGCATTACATTGGGTTGATTCGGTCGGCTGTAGAAAAAGATTGGGATTGATTGAATCATTCAGTCCACTCTGATGCGCAGGATTTAGCTCGACTATTCCTTGCGCCATGATAGTCAGGGAATAATAAGGTTCCCGCTGGCTACAGGTCATCCACAGATTATGAAATGCATCTTTCCGGATTTCTTTATTACCCGGTACACTGATATCCCAAGAATGAACCCGCTGATGCGCATTGCTCGAAGGCATCATTTTAATGTACTGAATACTGTTCCTCACCTCGGCCGTGTACATATAGTGCGTTTGGTGATTCACCATCAATTTCATACATCTGCCTCAAACAGTTGATGAATATGGTCGCTAAACTGATAGAACTGGATCCGGTTCGGCTCTGTACGCAACTGCTCCCAGTACTGTTCCAGATCATTCCAGCCCATTTCCACCAGGATTCTGACCACATAATCAATCTTGCACAATGTGGTACTGGTTTCTTCACCTAGGCGTAACTGGTGATCCAACTGTTCTACACATTGCCCTAAACTGAAAAACAGAAAAATATCGGAAGATTCGGCTTCTAGAATATCTTCACATTCCGTCACCACTTCACAGATATAACCAGCATTTTTTTCTGCAGTTTTGATCAGTTTCATCAGTTCTGCATAGCCTGATGCAGACAGCACCCCACGCAATTCCTGGATATTGTCTTTGGCCACTTTAAACTGTTGGCTAAAAGACGCCACTTGCGTAGGATCAAGTACTAGCTCATTTAGGGAACTGGCATCAAAGGCAGGTAAACAGAAAGCATGGGCATATGCCACTGCCGCTTCGTCTTCTAAAAATGGAAAGCGAGCACATAAAAAATGAGTGCGAGATAAATAACGCCCTAACCAAAAAATATGTTGCGCATTGCTATTCAGCAAAACCATGACATTTTCCTTCTTTGGAATCTTATGAATGTAAATTGTCGACTACCCAGGTATCTTTGATACCGCCACCTTGTGATGAATTCACCACCAGTGAGCCGGGTTGCATCGCCACACGTGTCAAGCCACCCTGTACGATTTCAGTACGATAAGGCGAACTTAATACAAATGGGCGTAAGTCGATATGACGTTCAGCAATACCAAAATTGGTCAAAGTCGGACTAACCGATAAGTCCAAAGTGGGCTGCGCAATATATAAATGCGGCGCAGCTAAAATTTTCTCCCTGAAAGTTTCAATTTGCTGTTTAGACGCTTGTGGTCCAATGAGCATGCCATAACCGCCCGAACCCTGCGCTTCTTTCACCACCAGCTGATCCAGATGAGCCACGACATAGTCTAATTCTTCAGAATTACGACATTGATAAGTCGGAACATTTTTTAGAATTGGCTGCTCGCCCAAATAAAAACGAATCATTTTGTCGACATATGGATAAACCGATTTGTCATCTGCCACACCGGTTCCCGGCGCATTGGCAATCACGACATTATTTTGCAAATAAGCCGACATCAAGCCAGCAACACCCAAAGTGCTATCCGGTTTAAAGCATAAGGGATCAAGAAACGCATCATCGACCCGTCTATAAATAACATCGACTCGTTGGCGACCACGTATGGTTTTTACATAAACCTTCGAGTCATCAACAAAAAGGTCACGTGATGTTACCAATGGCACATCCATCTCTCTTGCAAGGAAAGAATGTTCATAGTAAGCACTATTAAAACGTCCTGGGGTCAGTACCACCACAAATGGCTTATCGACATAAGCATTTTCGATCAGGATTTCTTTTAATAATTGTGGATATTGCTCGATTCCGGCAATCTTGGACTGCTCGAATACTTTCGGCATCAGTTTTTCACTGATCTTGCGGCATTCCAGCATATAAGACACGCCAGATGGCGTTCTGAGATTATCTTCTAAGACATAAAACTCGCCCTTGGAATCACGGATCACATCGATCCCGCTAATCTGGCTATAAATCCCGCCTTTCAAGCTATGTTGATACATATGCGGCTGATAGGCTTCATGAGTTAAAATCTGCAACTCAGGAATGATATTGGCTTTTAAAATGTCCTGTTGATGATAAATATCATGTAAGAATAAATTTAGCGCCCGTACCCGTTGTGCCGAGCCTAAAGCCACCATATTCCACTGTTTCCGGTCTATGACTCGCGGAATGATATCGTAGGGAATAGTGCGTTCTACGCCTTCTTCATCGCCATAAACGGTAAAGGTAATACCGTGATTTAAAAAATGTTCTTTTGCTACCTGATTCAGTGCATTGAGTTCATCCAGCGTATGTTGAGATAACCATTCTTCCAGTCTTTGACCTGCCTGACTGGACAGCACATGTTCATCCTGCATTTCATTAAAGAACTTTGAAGATAACTGCTGCAGTAAAAGTTGTGGGTTTGTTGTAGTAGATACCGCTGTAGTTTTAGTGTCTATAAAATTTTTTCCAATATTCTGGGAACTAAATTTATCAATTGTTTCAATCACATTTGTATCCTGATTTCCTTTAAGCATACAAACCCTCGTATTATCATCTATTATAATTAAATCAAAGCAATATCCATGCCATGACATCTGCATTTCAATTACCATTAATCTAATAAATGCCCAATGAACTCAATGCTATTTTCGACCAAGTTGTTTTAGAATTGTAGGACAAATGTTGCACAGAGGGACTTGCGAAAAAATGAGAGTTTTTTTATTGTGTTAAGCTAAGCCTAAATCCCCTCTTCTTTATTGCCAGCAAAATAAATTATGTCAGCACAAGAAAAAGAAACTTCAAACAGTCTGTATCGCCAATGGCAAATTTTGTCGCGTCTTTCTACCGGCAAATGGATGGGAACACGTGAATTAGAGGAAATCCTCAATCGCGAAGGCATCGATATCAGTCTACGTACCATTCAGCGTGACCTGAATCAGATTGCGCAACGCTTTCCAATTGAAAGCAGTAAAACCACGCCGCAAGGCTGGCGTTGGCGTTCAGATGCGCCGCTGCAAAGTTTGCCGCATATGACCAGCTCGCAAGCGGTCACTTTCATGATGGTCGAAGAACATTTAAAACATCTGCTGCCACCGAGCCTGATCGAGGAAATGAATCCGTGGTTTGACCTGGCACGACGCAGTCTTTCTTCCCAGAACAATGTCCGGCAATGGATTAACCGCGTACGCATTGTTCCGGCCACCCAACCGCTGATTCCACCTGTGGTAGATAAGGCCGCGCAGCAAGCGGTGTATGAAGGCCTGTTACAGGACAAACAACTGGAATGTGTGTATCAGGGCCGTGGTCATAACAGCGAAGAAAAAACCTATATTCTCAATCCTCTGGCATTGGTACAAAAAGGGTCAATCATTTATCTGGTGTGTACCCGTCATGACAAATCGGATATCCAGACCTTTGCACTGCACCGCTTTAAATCGGCCGTCGTGCTGAATTCACGTGCCTTGCATCCGGTCAATTTCGATATTGATGATTATATTGATTCTGGTGCACTGGGCTTCCGGGTGGACTTCAACCATCCCACCGAAAATGTCACGCTTAAACTCAGCATGTCAGAGTCGGATGCGCATTACTTTGAGGAAAGCCAGCTCAGTAAAGACCAGAAAATTGAAAAAATGGAAGATGGCATGTCGCTGATCACTGCTACCGTGCCATTTACCTCTCAACTGGTCTGGTGGCTGCGTAGCTTTGGTAAAAAGATTAAACATATTGAACCGAGTATTGTGGCCAATGCAGTCGCTCAACTGGATGAGGAAAACCCTTAACTACACAGGCTTCATCCAGATTCTTTTAGGTATTCCAGAATAAAAAAATCCCCAAATTGGGGACTGGAGAATTATGCTTATATTTTTGTTCTTGTTGTGGTGATCTGCCGCTGTGCCAATCTGCTTTTCTTTGACACCCCGAAATGCAGCTTGAATGAAACATCAATATTTAAAAATGACTGAGACATGAGCAAGCCAGCTCAGCATCATTAAAGCGAATGGATTTTTTGGTCATGGTTTAAGACTCCTATGTAGTGACTAAACCGACTATAAAGTCATCCGCCTTACTTGTGAAATAAATAGAATGCATGTCTTTTGCAGATTTTTTCTATAGGACTTTTTCCGCAAAATTTATCTGTAATCGCTGCTGATTCATTGCCTGGCTTAATAGTATTTCTGGCAAGTTTATAAAATCGAATAACAATTCTCTGCTTGTATAAGATACCTCGCTTTGCACATCATAAAGCCTTAATAGAAGTAGAAATAGGGACTTAATTTTACAATGGCTAACCCTGCTCAATTAGTACGTCACAAGCTGCTCAATACTTTCTTTTCCCGCCATTCGGTCTGGTTTGCCTGCATTCTGATTGCAGTAATTTTTACTACATTTCATATCGGTTATTCTCCGCGTTATATCTATTATTTTATGCCGCAAACGTTGGTGAATACCCTGTGGATCCTGAGCATTCTGCTGAGTTTGCTGGGTTTGTATGATGTACTGCAAAACAAGCATTCCATTCTGAAAAATTATCCCATCATGGGACATTTCCGCTTTATCTTTGAGGAATTTCGTCCCGAGATTCGTCAGTATTTTATTGAAGCCGACCGCGATGCGCTGCCCTTTTCCCGTATGCAGCGCAGTCTGGTGTATCAGCGGGCGAAAAATGAAAATTCTGATAAACCTTTCGGCTCGATTCTGAATGTCTATGAAGATAATTACCGCTTTGTTAGTCATTCCATCACGCCCTGCAAAGTTGCCGATCCACAGACTTTTCGTATCCTGATTGGAAATGAGCAATGTACCCAGCCCTTTTCAGCTTCTATTTTAAATATTTCAGCCATGAGCTTTGGCAGCATGAGTGCCAATGCGATACGAGCCCTTAATCTCGGCGCTAAAAAAGGTGATTTTTTCCATGATACAGGCGAAGGCAGTATCAGTCCCTACCATCTGGAATATGACGGTGATCTGGTCTGGGAAATTGGCAGTGGTTATTTTGGCTGCCGTACTTTAGATGGACAATTCGATCCGGAACGTTTTGCTGCACAAGCCAAATTACCCCAGGTAAAAATGATTGAAATCAAGCTTTCGCAAGGCGCAAAACCTGGCCACGGCGGTATTTTACCTAAAAGTAAAATTTCGGAAGAAATTGCCCAAATTCGAGGCATCAGCCGTGATCATGATTGTGTTTCACCTTCTAGTCATCCGGCATTTAACACACCGATTGAAATGATGCATTTCATACAAAAATTACGTGAACTTTCCAGCGGAAAACCGGTCGGATTTAAGCTGTGCTTGGGTCAACCGTGGCAGTTTATGAGCATGGTCAAAGCCATGTTACATACTCAGATTTACCCAGATTTTATTGTGGTTGATGGTTCTGAAGGTGGAACCGGTGCTGCACCCATTGAATTAATTGACTATGTCGGTGCGCCTTTAAGAGAAGGTTTACTGTTTGTACACAACACCCTTGTTGGTGCAGGTTTGAGAGATAAGATCAAAATTGGTGCAAGTGGTAAAATAATTAGTGCATTCGATATTGCCAGCACGCTTGCCATTGGTGCGGATTGGGTGAACTCTGCCCGTGGTTTTATGTTTGCAGTGGGCTGTATTCAGGCACAAAGTTGTCATACCAATCAATGCCCTGTCGGAGTCACCACCCAAGACAAAGATCGCCAGAAAGCCTTACATGTGCCGACCAAGGCCGAACGGGTGTTTCATTTTCATAAAAACACCTTACATGCCCTGTCTGAACTAATAGCTTCCGCAGGTCTCAAACACCCTTCCGCTATTAAGGCGCATCATCTGGCACAACGCGTGAATAATCACGAAATAAAGAACTTTGCGCAGATTCATTTCTGGCTGAAAGAAGGCGAATTATTGTCCTGTGAAAATAAAGATGAGGAGAACTTCTACTTCCGGATGTGGAATTTGGCCCAATTAGAAAAATTTTAATTTGATGCATTTAAAATCAAAAAAGGCGTTTAATTCAAATGCCTTTTTAAATATCCAATTTTCAATCTATCAATAATAAGTTTTGCTGCCATGTGCATGTAAAAAGGCAGGAATCAAACCCGTGAGTGCAGCACGAATATCAGCACGCTCATTGATTAACTGATGCGAACCTTCTTCCAGCATCAGTAAAGTCTGGAGCCGGAATTTACGCCGGATAAATTCGATATTATAACGCCAATCAACAGTCTGATCCTGTGCACCCTGTGCCAGCCAGACTGGAATACGACAAGCCGGACGCGCTTCCATTTCCAGCATCCAGCGTGACATCGCCAGAATCCAGTCCATGCCCATCATTCGCGGTTGTAATGGATCTTTAAGCCGGATAAAACGCAGAAACTCCGGATTATGGTTATTGCGTCTAAAATGCCGGGGAACTTCACGTTTGATTCGGCTAATAATGCCAAGCCCGACCGAATTATGCCACCAAGCAGTTTTGGCGGGACGAATCAATGGTGATAATAGCAAGACCCGCTCGACAAAAGGATTTTCACGACGTTCTGCAAATTCCAGTAAATGGTGCATCCAGATCGCACCACCGGTACTCTGGCCGATGCCAACCCAAGGTTTCGGTAATTGTGAAGCGTGCTGTACATAGCGATGTACTGCATGCAAGACCTGCTGATAATGATCAAAATTCTGAATGCTAGCAGGTGAACCATCACTGAGACCATGTCCCGGCAAGTCATAGGTCAATACGCTAAAACCCTGTTCCAAAAGCTCTTTGACAATGGGCTGATAAATGCCGCTATGTTCCAGATAACCATGCAGCAAAAAAGCAGTTCCCTGAATCTTATCAAAGCGGGTATTTTCCAGATTTGGCTCAAACACCTGTACATGTAACCTGAATAAAGGCATCTGTACATAGCCCTGCCAGTGTTTACAAACCAGTAAATCAAAACCATAAAGCTTGCGATAGGACTGCAGCTCAATCGGCGGTTCATCACTACGATTCAGGTTTAAAGGTGGCAAGAGTTGAGGCGTAACATCCCGACTCGGAATGGGTAAATCCAGCTGTTTCAGAATGGTAGGATTTAAAAATGGGATATCAGACATTATGGCACCTCCCGACAGTCACTGGATCCAAACCACATATCGCGCATGGTCGCCAACATTTCATAATTGGCACGACGACTGTGATCATAATTTTGTGCACTTGGACGCCATCGTGTCAATGACGTTGGCATCGGCGCTTCTACCGGAATGGTTTGTATGCCATTTAACGCAAATAAACGGCGGGTACGCGGCATATGATAACGATCCGTAATCAGAATCACTGTAGGCGCTCCACCTTTCTTTTGTAATAATAATGAACTGAAACGGGTATTTTCACAGGTGTTCATGCTGCGATCTTCCAGTAATTTGGCATCGACACCATGATTTTTTAACCAGCGCTGCATATACGGTGCTTCGACCCCACTCAGAACAATCGGTAACTGGTAATGTTTCTCTACTGCCAGCGTGGTTTCCAGACGTAGTCGCGTATAGTTATTGACGATGATCTCTTTGCCTTGGTCATCTAGGGTTAAGCCACCACCCAATACCACAATGGCATAAGGCTGAGAGCTATTCGCCGGTTTAGCCTGCTGTTGCTCTTGTAGTAAAGCCAAGTCCTGCTGGATTTCCTCTCCATCGGTTTCCTGTACCGAACTGGCTTCACCCTGCTCAAGTGGATGCGTCGTCAGAAACTCCATATATTGCTCAATACGTTCCTTGTTTTTACTACTGTCCCACTCCAACAATTCCCGGACATTTGCTGTCGGATCGGCTGGTTCTGCATCTTCCTGTGAGGACAATAAGGGCACCTGAGCAGGTGGACTTTGCTCTGCTTTTTGATCTTGCTGTTCGCGTTGATATTCTTCAATTACTTGCTGCAGCGCTTTATAACGTGCCTGAATCAGCATCAGGTTGGCCGAGTTATTTTGCTGGATATCCTGTTCCATGACCTTTAAATATGCCTGACGGGCTATCCACAAATCAGATCCAGGTTCTAGATTTTCATGCTCGCTTAATGCTGCCATTTTCTGGCTTTGGGCCGCGACTTCATTTAGCTCTAAGGAGACAAACTGGTTTAAGCCCTTGACGATCATTTTTGAGTAAAAAGGCGTATAAACCAACACCAGTAGACAGCCGCATAGTACAAATAGTCCAGTGACAATTTGTAGCAAACGTACCATCCAATGGGTGTTTTTCATGTTATTCCTCTTCCTGATGAGAACGAATCAAGCCATTTTTATCGAACAATACAGGTTCAGGTTCCAGCATCAGACTAAATTTTTCCCAAACTGATTGCTGTACCCCACGATACGTTTTACGAACATCGGTGAGAGAGGCTTGACCATAATTCACCAAGACCAATGCCTGTTTGTGAAACATGCCGACAGGCCCCAACTGTTTACCCTTCCAGCCCGCCTGATCAATCAGCCAGCCCGCTGCTAGTTTAACTTGAGCATTGGCTTGTTGGTAATGGGGTAAATTCGGGAAAGATACAGCAATTTGGTCAAAGACCGCCTGATCAACCACTGGATTTTTAAAGAAGCTACCCACGTTGGGAAATTCTTGCGGATCAGGCAATTTACTCTGACGAATCTGAATGACCTGTTGCTGCAGGTTTTCTGCTGTGAGCTGATCACCAACCGCAGTCTTCAGATCACCATAATTCAGTTTCAAATCTGGCTGTTTAAGTAATCTAAAAGTCACATGGGTAATCACATAACGGTTGGGATCATCTTTAAAAATACTATGCCGGTAGGCAAATTGACAGTCTGCTGCCTGAATCGAGGCAAATTGTTTCAGCTGACGGTCATAGACCTCGACGGAATCGATAAACTCGCCGACTTCAACGCCATAAGCGCCAATATTCTGTACTGGCGATGCACCGACCCGACCCGGAATTAAAGCTAGATTCTGTAGGCCATATAAACTTTGTGCCGTGGTCCAGAGCACAAAGTCATGCCAGCCTTGTCCGCCGCCTACACGTAAACGTTGCGACTGATCATCAGCATCCAGCATTTCAATGCCTTGAATATCCATATGCAGCACCAGTGCATCAATCTGCTCCGGCAACAACATATTACTGCCGCCTGACAGGATCAGCACATTGAGTTGCTGCTGTTCCGCAAAATCCAGTGCAGTTAGCAGATCAGCGGTGGATTGAATCTGAGCATAGTGCGAAGCAATCGCTTCTAAATTTAAAGTATTAAAAGGTTTAAGTTGAACCTGGGTTTGAATCTGCATCGCTTAAACCTTGTGTAAATTCTGTTTAAAAATCTCAATCCATGCCCGGCTGCTGGATTCACATTGATCAAGCACCCGCTCAAAGCCATCTGCTTCGCCATAATAGGGATCCGGTAAGGCCTGTTTCGGATAGGTCTGATCATGTTCACTCATCAATGCCACACGTGCACGTACATGACCAAACTGAGTTTCTGCCAGACGCTGTATGTTCTGGATATTGGATAAATTCTCCAGATCCATCGCCAGAATCAGATCATAATCAATAAAATCATGCGGAATAAGTTGACGTGCGCGAAGTGCTGAAAGGTCATAGCCACGTTTCAGCGCATGCTGCTGGCTACGCAAGTCCGGTGCCTTGCCCGGATGATAATTACTGGTTCCGGCAGAATCGACCACAATATTCAGTTGCTGTTCATCACAATAATGTCTGAGTACAACTTCTGCCGTGGGAGAGCGGCAAATATTTCCCAAACAAACACATAACACCTTGTATGGCGTTCTGGATGACATAAACAACCTCAGAGCTACTTTATTTTAAGGATTCTTATGTTAAGTTATTTATATACTGATTCCTATCTTACAACCATAGAATAATCTCGTATTTGCAATAAAAAAATCAAGGATATCGCCATGAATCGTTTTCAGTTTCAAACCGTCCCCAATATCATTGCCGGACTAGGCACGATTCAGGAATTATTTAAAATTCTAAAAAATGGCCGTTATCAACGTCTTCTGCTAGTGACTGACCCGGGGATGCTGAAGCAGCAATTACATCTGCCGCTTCTTGATATTATTGAATCTGCCGGGCTAGAGTACGTGATTTACTCGGATGTTCAGGCCGATCCGCCCGATACAGTGGTGCTTGAAGCGGCGGCTTTTGCAAAACAGGAAAATATTGATGTGGTGCTGGGCTTTGGTGGTGGCAGCTCGATGGATGTGGCCAAACTCATTGCAATTTTGGCGCATCCCGAGCAGCATCAGACACTGTCCGATCTGTATGGCGTTGATAATGCTACCGGACCGCGTTTAGCTTTAATTCTGGTACCGACCACCGCTGGAACAGGTTCGGAAGTGACGCCGATTTCGATTGTCACCACAGGTGAAACGACCAAAACTGGCATTGTCGCGCCCATTCTCTATGCAGATATTGCCATTCTGGATGCAACCTTTACCCAAAATCTTCCGGCACAGATCACTGCCGCCACCGGCATTGATGCCATGGTGCATGCCATTGAAGCTTATACCTCAAAACACAAGAAAAACCCTTATTCGGATATGCTGGCCAAACAGGCTTTAAGATTACTGAATGCCAATCTGCAGCGCGTGCTGCAAGACGGCAATGATTTAGATGCGCGTCAAAATATGCTGATTGGTTCCATGCTGGCTGGACAAGCCTTTGCCAATGCACCGGTCGCTGCTGTACATGCGCTGGCTTATCCGCTTGGTGGACATTTTCACCTGTCACACGGGCATAGCAATGCACTGGTTCTAACTGAAGTATTAAAGTTTAATGCGCCAGTGGCTAAACAGCTCTATGCGGAATTAATGACCTGGCTGGATCCCCGCAGTAAAGGTTGTCATGATGGCCTGACCGATCTATTTATTGATCATTTTAATAATCATCTGATGCAAAGCGGTTTGACTCTAAAACTAAATCAGTTGAATGTTCCAGAACATATGCTGCAGGTCATGGCAGAAGATGCGATGCAACAAAGCCGGTTGTTGCAAAATAATCCGCGTGAACTCAAGGTGGAGGATGCTTTTCAGATTTATCAGGCGATCTATGCCTAGACCAATTTCTACCTAAGCCTGAATAGCTGAGGATTTAATAATAATGAAAGCTACGATCAAACAGCGTGAACACTATACTTTTTTCCTGCCCATTCAAACTCGATGGGCAGACAATGATCTGTACGGCCATGTCAATAATGTGACTTATTACAGTTATTTTGATACCGCAGCCAATGCTCTACTGATTCAGGAGGCTGATTTTGATCCTAAATATTCCCCGATGATTGGACTGGTCGTCAGCTCCAACTGTCAGTTCAATCAGGAACTGTCTTATCCGGAAATTATTGAAGTGGGCGTGGCCATTGAAAGTATGGGAAATTCATCGCTCAGCTATGATCTGGCTATTTTTAAACGCAACTCAGATACAGCCGCTGCGCAAGGCAATTTTGTTCATGTATTTGTCGATCGTGAGACACGAAAAAGCACCCCGATTCCAGTTGAAATGCGGGATGCCTTATCTCGATTTGTTGTGACTTAAAATCCAGCCTATTTCAGTTGGATATTTTGCAGTTCACCGTCAAACTGCTGTAGCAGATCGCGTACTGCCGGTTCAGCATGTAACAATTCTTCGGCACGTTTAAAGGCACGTACCTTACGCTGATGCTGCATGGTATATGGCGTTAACTGATCCACATTTTCAAATTTCACCTGGAAATTGGTTTGCGGCCATTGCTGTTGCAAAGCAGCTTCCAGATGATGTTGCAACTGGGTCAACAACTGCTGGTACTGTTCAGGAATATGGAAAATGGATTCGCCATTCATCTGGCCAGTCATGACGCCATACTGCGCCAGTTCCTGTACCGCTGGAGAAAGCTGGCTGTTACGGAACCAGTATTCCCATTTTTCTACGCTCCACTCACCTTCCAAGGCTTGTTCAGGTATTTTCAGAATATCCTGTGGCATCAGATTCTGCGTATTGACATCTTGGGCAATAACGTCAGGGGCAATTGCCTGTGCCGAGGTTTGAACTGGAGCCTTATCCTCAGTCAGAGGTTGAGCAAGCATTTCCTGTGCCAGTTCCAGTTCCGGTGCAGCCAGACTAAATTCCTCATCAGCAGGCATACTGTCTTGTGCTGGCTCGGTAGGGATGACAGCATCTGCAGGAATAAACTCTTCAAGCAGGAAATCATCCGAACTGTTGCTGGTAGCAGGTGCTTCTGGCGTACTCTCGATTTCATCAAAACCAAATAAGCCTTTGTCATCATTTGGATCAAAAATAATTTGATCACTAGACTGCACTTCTTCAATGGTGGTCTGAATTACTACGGGCTGGACAGATTCAGGCTCAGTGATGCTGGTTGGCTCGTCTTCATCCAAAAAATCATCCGAAGAAGGTTCAGACGCTGATGCGAAATCAATCTCCTCATCTGTCTCATCGTCCAGAGAAAAATCATCAAATACAGGCTCCGCTTCAAATGATTGTGTTTCTACGGACTCAGATTGAAGTTGTGTCTGAACGGGCTGTTGTAGACGTGTTGTACTGGTTGCTGCCTGTTGCGGTGCAGTCTCCTGCATCACCGGAATTTCGCTTGGCTGTAAGGGACGGAAAGCCAATAAACGTAGCACCGTCATCTCAAAACCTTGTTCCTGCGTAACTGCAAGCTGTAAATCGGCACGCCCCTTACAGGCAATCTGATAATACAGTTGCAGGTCTTGTGCAGAAATCAGACCGGATAATTGCATGATCTTTCGATTGATCTCGGCACTATATTTCAGGCTTAAATCTGGTAAATATTGCAATAAGGCCAGTTCATGCAACGTCGAAATCAACTGGTCGAGCACCAGTGACACATCCAGAGCTTGCTGACGGAACTGTAGCAATAACTGACTAACCTGCGCTTTCTGGTTCTGGTGAATCGCCAGAATCAGATCATAAATAATAGTACGGTCAATCAGCCCTAGCATGTCTTTAACATCCTGATGCTGAATCGCTCCTTGACCATAGGCAATCGCCTGATCGGTCAACGACAAGGCATCACGTAATGAACCTTGCGCAGATTCAGCAATCTGCCAGATGGCATCCTGATCAGACTGAATGCTTTCTTTGCTAAGAATATGGCCCAGATGATCAGTAATTTCATCGACTGCCAATGGACGCAAAGTAAATTGCAGACAGCGAGAAATTACGGTAATCGGTAGTTTTTGCGGATCGGTGGTTGCAAACAAGAATTTGACATGTTCTGGCGGTTCTTCCAACGTCTTTAACAGCGCATTGAAAGAATGCGTAGACAGCATGTGCACTTCATCGATCAGGTAAACCTTAAAGCGACCTTGAGTCGGTGCATAAGGCACATTGTCGAGCAGCTCACGGGTATCTTCGACCTTGGTACGGGATGCCGCATCGATTTCGATTAAATCAATAAAGCGGCCTTCATTGACTGCGGTACAGGTCGGGCACACCTCGCAAGGAGTCGAAGTAATACCGGTTTCACAGTTCAGGCACTTCGCCAAAATACGTGCAATCGTGGTTTTTCCGACACCACGCGTTCCCGTAAACAAATAGGCATGATGCAAACGGCCACGTTCGAGCGCGCTGGTTAAAGCACGTGATACATGGTTTTGCCCCACCAATTCATTGAAATTACGAGGACGGTATTTTCGCGCAAGTACTTGATACATGTATGCTCCTTTTTACAGGTCTAAGCATACTGTTTTTTTATAAAATAGTGAAATGAATGCCGGTTTATAAAGAATAAAAATTCCTTGATCAAAATCATTGAAAAAGGGATATAAAACAGATGCTTTTTTAAAATCAGGCGGATTCAAACAGGATAAAGTCACTTTGCATCTGGTAGCGTTTGCCTGTTTGATCTTCACGAATTTCCAGAACATGCTTTTTCAGATCGACATAAAGCAGATTTCGGGTATCGACATTCAGCAGTTCAATCTTTTGTTGTGATTCATCCTGAAACCGAATCTGCCCGCTCATTGTTTCAATTTCATTATGACCACTTAAACTTTCACGCTGTAAAGTAAAGGTCTGATCTTCATTTAAAGTTAAGGCCACTGCCATGCCTGGACAGTCTTCACAACTTGAAAAACATCCCATACATGGTGTTGTGCCCTGATAACTCCCGACCCAGGCAGGAATCTGAGCTTTGGCTTCCATCACCGTTTTTGCAACCGGCTGATTCGGCTCCTGACATCCGAACAACGCACTGCTTGCGACCAGAGGAATCACCAGCACTTTTTTCATTACTTCACACCACAGCCATGGACTGCGCGACAAAATAACATATTTAGCTAAAGGGCTAAACTCCCAAATCAGGGATATTTAGCGCCAGCCTTTGCGACCGGTCAGTACCGCATCCGCACAGCGCAAGGTTTCTTGCGTCAGGCCCCAAAGACGGTAATCTCCAGTTAATGAACCTGTCGGGAAATTATGCGTATAGGCAAAACTCAAACCGCGCTCAGGATCGCACCAGGCACCAGAGCCATTAAACCCCATATGACCAAAACCTTTAGAGGCTTTTCCTAAAGTGAGAACACGGTGATAACCCAAACGCCAGTGCATCGGTAAAGGCATGACCCGATCTCGTGTTTTGTATTGCATCTGACTAAGTCGCTGGAACACCTCAGGCGAAATCAGTTGCTGACCTTGCCATTCACCATGATTCGCCAGCATGGTATAGATTTTTGCCAGACTCTCTGCAGTAAAGACACCATTGGCGGAGGGAATAATCGCTTGTAGCCCCTGTTCACTAAAGAAACTAAATTTCTTCATGCCTTTGGGAATCATGGCATCCTGAAAATCCTGAGGATCCTGCCCGCTAAAGACCAAGGCTCGCTCCATCAGGTTCGGCTTTCTTGGTGTAGTTTTTTTCGCAGTTTGTGTTTGAGACTTAGTTGTTTTAGGCTTTAAAATAGGTAAGGCCACCCGAGCTAACTCATTCGTCGGCACGCTGAAATAGGCGCCATTTAATTGTAATGGCTGAACCAGATATTCCTTCATCAGTACACCCAGTTTTTTACCTGTTGCTTTTTCCAGTACACCACCGACCTGCCAACCAAAGGTCAGCGGTTGATAAGCGGCATCTGTAGCAACCTGAAAACGTGGTTCTGCTGTCGCAATCCGGTCCAGCATATGCGACCAGTCGGCCATTTCAGTGGCATCATCAATCATATTACGGATATCAAACAGGCCACTTTGATGACTGAGCATATGTGCCAGAGTAATATTTTCTTTACCATTTTGTGCAAATTCAGACCAGTATTCTGCAACCGGTCGATCATAATCCAGATAACCTTGACTGACCAGAATATGCGCCAAAGTCGCCAGCACACCTTTACCTGTGGAATAACACAGCGACATGGTATCCGGTTGCCAGTTTTCAGTGACAGACTTTTTACCGGTATAAATATCGACGACCTTTTGTCCCTCAAAATATACCACCAGTGCGGCACCACCCTGTTCGGTACGTGCATCCTGCAAACGGCTAAACTGACGGGCAAGGTCACTGAAACGCTCATCGACATTGCCCTGATAATTATGCTGATCAGCAAACAGATAATCTTTAATTGGCTGCATCATTCTATCCATAGAATATTGATCCCTTAAAATGAAAAAGCCTAAATCGGGTTTAGGCTTTTGATTCAGATTTAAATTGCTTTGATATGGCCGGTGACGTGTGGTTTTTGATTTTTACTGCTTCGTATCAGAAAATCTGTATCATTGGCTGCCTGTGCCGTCAGGAACTCAACTTTAGATGGCAAGTACATCGGCAACTTGAACCAGACATCAACTTCATAAGCATCTGGCAATGACAGATTCGCCAGTGCTTTGGCTTTGCTCCACATACCATGTGCAATTGCCTGTTTAAAGCCAAAGGCTTTCGCTGTAACTGCATGAATATGAATCAGGTTAAAGTCACCTGAGGTCATGGCATAACGGCGACCCGTATTCTCCGAGATGCTCCATTCATTATTCAGTTTGTATTCTGGCGCTTGGCTTTCTGCAGGTTTAGCAGCCGCTTTAGCATTGGTCTTTTGACGTGACAGATAAGTGGTTAATGCTTCAACTACGACCTCACCTGCCACTTTGACTGTAGTAATGAAATCAAACTGAACGCCTTTATCATGTGGCTGTAATTCACCAAATTTGCATGATAGGGTCAAGGTTTCATTGACGCCGATTTTACGGTATTGCTTCACTTGGTTACGGATATGTACCAAGCCCAAGATCGGAAATGGAAATGCTTCTGAAGTCATCATGTGCATTTGCAGGCTTTGTGAAAGAACCGTCAGATAAATCGCTGGTATATAACCATTATTTTTAAAGCCGCAGACTTCATTATAAGCTTTCAAATGTTTTTGATCGACCTTGAATGAATCCACCACATATTCAACTTGCGGTAGAACTTTTTCAGCTTTCGGCTTTTTAAAAATCAAGCCTTGAATCACTTTTGGATAGGCTAAATAAGGTTTTGGAAGTTGACTAAAATGGCGCGTATTCATACTGAACCTTTAAAATATTCTTTTCATTTATATATGAGTGGAGTTCTCTCTCCCTTTGGGAGAGAGTTAGAGAGAGGGCTAAAAAAAGGCCCCTAGTCTCCCTCTCCTAAATCCTCTCCCTGAGCTTTAATTAAACTGCAAGAAAGGACTTGATGCTTTAAGCCCCTAACAGACTTTGACCACATACACGTACCACGTTGCCATTTAAACCTGTTGATGCAGTAGCAGCAAACATTGCAATCGTTTCTGCAACATCAACAGGTAGACCGCCCTGACTCATCGAATTCATACGGCGGCCTGCTTCACGGATCGCAAATGGAATCGCAGCCGTCATCTGAGTCTCGATAAAGCCCGGTGCAACGGCATTAATCGTTATACCATTTTTTAATGTCGGTGCTGTGAATTTTACTACACCAATCACCCCGGCTTTAGAGGCTGCATAATTGGTTTGACCCAGGTTTCCTGCAATCCCAGAAATTGAGGATACACAGATAATACGGCCATTGGCATTTAGACCATCGTGGGAGATTAAATAATCATTCACGCGTTCAATTGCCGACAGGTTGATGTTAATCACCAGATCCCACAGTTCAGGCTTCATATTGGCCAAGGTCTTGTCACGAGTAATTCCGGCATTGTGCACAATAATGTCCAGACCGCCATGCTCTGCTGCCGCTGCCTTGATCTTCTCACCTGCATCTGCAGCTGTAATATCAATAGCCAAGGTAGAACCGCCGATCTCACTAGCTACACGATCAAGGTCAGCCTGCTGTTGTGGAACATCCAGACAGATGACATGTGCACCATCACGGGCCAATACATGGGCAATCGCTTCACCAATACCACGGCTTGCGCCTGTCACAACCGCAGTTTTACCCGCTAATGGCTTGGTCCAGTCTACGTCTACTTTTTCAGCAGGTGAAACACGAATCACCTGACCAGAAACATAGGCAGAACGTGGAGAAACTGCAAAACGTAAAGCAGACTCAAGGTTTGCTTCTGCACCAGCATCTACATAGATCAGGTTCGCTGCAATTCCCTTTTTAAACTCTTTACCAACAGATTTTACAAAACCTTCCAGTGCACGTTGAGCGATTGACTGACTGACTGATTTAGCAGTTTCAGGCGTAGTCCCTACAATCACGACACGGCCAGAACTTTGGATTTGACGCGCAATCGGGTTAAAGAAATCATAAAGTGATTTTAACTGTTCTGAATTTTCGATCCCTGAAGCATCAAAAATAACGACCTTGAATTTTGATTCTTTATCGCCCGGGTTAAATGCACCCAGATTCAGCCCAGATGCTGCAGCCGCCTGTTGCAACTCAGCATTATTACCTGCATAGCTGTTGGCATGAATATTTGCCAGAACCTGAGCAATAGCACCCGTCAATGGACTTGCTGGTGCTGCGCCCAATAATACTGCGCCTTTTACCACCGGCGTAGCAGACTCAAAACGGTCTAAAGAAGTTGGGGATGGCAAACCCAAATTTTTAATGACAAATTTACCAATAGGAGATTTTGCAAAAGTTTGGTACTGATCAGTCATGTTTATTATCTCTCATACAAATTAATTTTTGGTTGATCTAAAGTTACCCTTAAACTTCAATATGATGCCAGACACATATATTTCAATAGATCCGCCAGATTCCGCCCAATCATACTTGAGATAATAGGCAGATGACTTGACCTGAGCGCAGTCTGTAATGTCATTGTAGTCAATACAGCCTATCCTCTTCTATGCTAATGTAAGCGCCAAGAAGACGATCTATTTGCCTGGTAAAGCCTTATGAGCAAAACAACTCAAGAAAATCCAGCAGTCGAGAACTCTGCGACAGAAACTGTGTCAAAACCATCAACGCGCACCAAGCGTAGCACTAAAAATACTGACACAGCCACTGGGACAGAAAAAAGTCCGACTAAAACCTCGCGTACACGGAGCACACCTGCCCGTGCCAAAAATACGACTTCATCTGAAAAAGATTTAATCTCTACAACACAGACTTCTGTTCTACAGGAACCAAACATGAGCCAAAATACAGTTCGCCGCGTTGCGATTATCGGTGGTAACCGCATTCCATTTGCACGTTCTAATGGTGCTTACTTTACGGCATCCAATACTGACATGTTTACAGCAACCCTGAACGGCCTAGTTGAACGCTTTAATCTGCAAGGTCAACGCTTAGGTGAAGTGGTTGCGGGTGCAGTACTGAAACACAGCCGTGACTTCAATATGACCCGTGAATGTGTACTAAATACTGCCCTTGCACCTGAAACGCCTGCTTATGACATCCAGCAGGCATGTGGTACTGGTTTGCAAGCGGCATTTCTTGTTGCCAACAAGATTGCTTTAGGTCAAATCGAAGTAGGCATTGCAGGTGGTGTAGATACGACTTCTGATGCACCGATTGCTTTTGGTGACGGTTTACGTAAAGCATTACTTGAGCTAAACATTGCGAAAACTGCAAAAGACCGTCTGAAAGCACTGACCAAAATCAATGTGAAAGACCTTATGGATGCACCAAAAAATGGTGAGCCGCGTACAGGTCTGTCTATGGGTGATCATCAGGCGATTACTACACTGGAATGGGGAATTTCCCGTGAAGCACAGGATGAACTTGCTGCATCTTCACACCAGAAAATGGCTGCAGCGTATGAAGAAGGTTTCTTTGATGACCTGATCACACCATTCTTGGGTCTTAAGCGTGACAATAACCTGCGTGCGGACTCAAGTGTTGAAAAACTGGCGAAATTAAAGCCGGCCTTTGGTAAGGGCGATGCCCGTACCATGACTGCGGGTAACTCTACGCCGCTAACAGATGGTGCTTCTTGCGTGCTCTTGGCTTCTGAAGAATGGGCGAAGGCAAATGGTCATGAAGTATTGGCTTACCTGACTTTCCAGGAAACTGCCGCAGTTGATTTTGTCGAGAAAAAAGAAGGCCTGTTGATGGCGCCTGCATATGCCGTACCACGCATGCTTGAGCGTGCAGGTCTGAAACTGCAAGACTTCGACTATTATGAAATTCATGAAGCTTTTGCATCTCAAGTATTGTCTACGCTGAAAGCTTGGGAAGATCCGAAATTCTGTAAAGAGCGTTTAGGTCTGGATGCACCATTAGGTTCAATTGACCGTGCAAAATTGAACGTAAAAGGCTCTTCACTTGCTGCCGGTCACCCGTTTGCAGCAACTGGCGGTCGTATCATTGCGACAGCAGCAAAACTGATTAACCAGAAAGGTTCAGGTCGCGTACTGGTATCGATCTGTGCAGCCGGTGGTCAAGGTGTAACGGCGATTATTGAAAAATAATCTGTTGACCGATCCAATTAAAAAGCCCCTCAAATGAGGGGCTTTTTTTATGTTTTAGGGATTTGGCATCGGGTTATTTTTAAAATATTCATCCACTTTGTTCCACGGTGCAGTCGATGCCACACCTTTCACCATATTCTGGTTCACACCCTGACAAAGCGCGCTGTCGGGTGTTAGGTGGAAAGCATTCGCATTTGGGTCCATATAAGGAATTGAGCCTGGACGGCGCTGGAAATAGAAGTTTAACCAATCGACCATAGCTTCAAAGCCATAATTCGACATGGCCCAGGCACTATTATGCCCGCCCCAATGATGACCAAATTCATGTGCAATAATTCGATAACCAGATAATCTGTAATGGCCATAGAATAACCAAGTATCTACTCCTAATACTGCTCCACCACCTAAACCACCACCCATATTGGTAATGCCAAGATTAATTTCATTGCGGTTAAGAATTTCCCGATAGATCCGGACATAATCTTCTGGCTGAAAGAAACCATTCGGCCCTTCTACCTGACCATGATTGCCAAAAAAATCGTGTCCCATGACTGCTTTATGGTTAAACCATAAGGTTTCAAATTCTGGAGTACTCAGCATATAGGCCAGATTGGTCATCATCATGACCCATTCCCGGGCATAGACCGGCGTAATACGGCACCATTTATTTGGCTCATCATAGGTTCCGAAATAAATTTTCCATTTGGCTTTAATCTGGTTCAGCTTTTTGACATGCTCATCAGTCTCAGAGCTAATTTTCAGATCAAAAATATTGCTTGGGTTTTGCGTGGTCTGACTCAGACCTGCCAACTGGATTGAGCCTGTGCCATCTAGCAAAGGGAAACGGGATTGATCGGTCAACTTGAGCTCAAAGCTGGCATTCGAAAATGGTGTCAACTGATCCAGCTTAGCCAGAATCACCCAGTCTTCTGAGTTTTTAATCTTGGCACGAATCTGCAAATCACGTACAGGCACAGCACTGTAACTTTGCAAATGCAGGCGATTGCCATTTAGTGTTGCCGATAAAATCTGGTCCATATAGACATGACGCTGGCTGCTATTGGTCAAGGTTTCCCATGATTCACCATCCTGCAAGACACGGCTTCTCTCGCGTGCTTTAGATTCGGTTAAAATCATAGCTTGGTTTAGCTGGGTGGATTTATTCTGTTGCAGGGTCAGCATTGGCAGAATATAAATTTTCTGATTGGCCATATGCAGCAGATTCTGACCATAAATATAAAGATCGCTGGCTTTAGCTATTCGGCTGCTCTGGTTTTGCCCTTTTAAAATATAGTCTCGGAAGGTATCCTCACTTTTATTGGGTAAGATAGAGTCTAGATTAAAGGATTTTTCCCGGTAACTTTCTACAGTGCCATCATTCCGTGAAACATAAACTAAGCCATCGTTATGGCGATGCATGACTGCCGACAAATTGGTTTCTGTTAAAATAGGCGTAATATTATTTCCATTTTCCTGAATCTGATTGATATCATGGACATAAGTCATACCATCGGGCAGACTGGTGTACAGATAGTCGCCCATAACCTCCATACGTGCATTACAGTTGCGTGCACAGCCCGGCAAGCTGAGCCGTGCAAATTTGCGGGCCTTTAAATGGTTTTGCGCAGTCACATCACTTTGACGCCAGACATTGATCCGGCCTTCAATATCAGGTACATACACATAACGGTCGTCAGCAGTCACTGCATTGCTATGTACCAACGCATAATTAAGCGCATCGCCCCACCACACACCTGTGCCAAGTGCCATAATGAAGCTCGGCTGTTCACCACTAATATCTAAAACATCAATTCGGTTCGAGCCATAATTGGCCACATACAGGCGCCCTGCATGGATTTCCAGATCATTCAGGCTATCCCATTTCTTGGCCAGACCCGAAATTTTCATAGGATCAATCGCACTGAGTGCACGTTTTTGTTTTAAGTCATAACGTAAAATATTCGATTCTGCCTGACTGTTGGCAATATAAAGAACATCGCCCTCTACCACCATGGCGGTAGGATTCCAGCTGTTCAGACCGAAATTCCCTACTGTTAATTCCGAACCTACCTCCAGAACCTTAAACTCTGCAATTTTGCTCAGCTGCTCACCCGAACCGGGGGGTGTCACTGGATCCGGCAGCGTCTGCTGTGGCGTACTGCTCTCACCTCCTCCACCCCCACAACCCCACATCAGCAACACGATGGACACTGACAAGATCGCTCGTCTAAATAGCATTGAATTCCCCAATAAATTTTAAAATTAAAATAAAAAATCAATGTCTTATAGCTTAATTTTCAGTTGGGTTCGAGCATAAAAAATGAGGACTTGATCAAGTCCTCATCGCTGAATATTTCACCTTTCGCATTCTGAAAAGGGAGTCTGAACTGTGTGGTATTTTTTATGGCTTATTTGATGATGAGATTTTCCGATAATCCGGCTCTTGCCCCAGTCTGGCTTCTAGATGATCATAAATCCACTGGAAAATAAAGGTATACACCAAGATACAAAGGGTCAAAGCCAAATCCAGCAGAAAGGCCTGAGCCAGACTCATGTGCAAGGCATAAGCCACCATCGGAATGGTCGCCAGCATCAAACCGCCTTCAAAGCCAATTGCATGGGCAATCCGCACTTTAATGGTTCTTTTCAAACGATGTTTTGCTTCAAATTTTTCAAAATAATGATTAAACAGCATGTTCCAGAGTACTGAAGTCACGGCCATAGCAATCCCGAGTGCACCGGTGACCTCAAGCGGCATATGCATCAATGTACTTAGCAGGACAGCGATCACGACCAGTAAAATGCCTTCATATAAAGCTGCATGAATCAACCTTCTTTTGGAAATTAACATATCAAATCAGCTCAATTCATTACATGATGCAAGAATTTTATTTCTTTAAATCTGACTATTCGAGTTAGAATCTATCAGTAAAAATGAAAGATAAAATTATGAATGTTAATCAGGAACAGCTGCTGATGTTTAAAACTGTGATGGAAACCGGTTCTTTCTCTGCAGCTGCCCGTCAACTGGGTAAAGTACCTTCCGCAGTCAGCATGGCCATTGCCAATCTGGAAATTGACCTGAATCTGGAACTGTTTCAGCGTATAGGTCGTGAACCGAAACCAACTGCACAAGCGCAGGTATTGTATGAAAAAACCCAGCAGCTACTGGTAGAAATGAACCAGTGGAAACAGCATGCTCAAGCCCTAAGTTCAGGCTTGGAATCTGAATTGAATATTGTGGTAGTTTCAGAATTGCTGCATACGCGCTGGACCGATTATATTGTGTTGCTAGAACAGGAATTTCCTGCACTGCAAGTCAATGTATTCAGTGCACCTCAGGAAGATGCACATCGTATGCTGTTTGAAGGTTCAGCGCAGCTAGCCTTGATGTTTGAACGCGAACAACTGGAAACACGGGAACAGTTTGTGGAATTGAAACGTGAGGTACTGGTGGCTGTAGTCGCCAAACAGCATCCCCTAAGTCAGTTCGATCAAGTCAGTTATGAACAGATTTTGCAAAACAGGCAGATTGTGGTGGCCAGTCGGGATCGCACCATCAAGCCGGAACTACTCTTTTCACGAAATTACTGGCGCACCGACAACCACCACTCGGCTTGCAGCATGATTCAGCAAGGACTGGGCTGGGGGGTTCTGCCACTCGAAATGCTGAATGAGCAGCCACATTTGCAAGATCAGTTACAGGTTCTCAACCTGCTCGATTTCACCCCAAAGTTTGAATATTTTGTTGATCTGGTCTGGAGCAGAGAAACCCGATTAGGCACAGCTGCTCATTTTTTGATTAATCACTTGCGCAAACAACGTAAAACCGGCCATTAATCACAGAAATTCAACGACAGTCTACTTGGTAAACCGGCCATTTATGATATATAAGAAAGCATAAGCAATAACCATAGAACTAGATCGTAATGACATTAACTGCATTAAACCAATTAAAAAACTTGACGACCATTGTGGCAGACAGCAGTGATTTGAGTGCCATTGAAAAATTTCGTCCGCTTGATGCAACCACCAATCCATCGCTGATTACTGCAGCAGCAAAACAACCTGAAAATCAGGCCTTGATTGAAGCTGCTTTTCAGCAAGCCCAGCAAGAAGGCTATGCAGATGACGCTCTGATTGAACGGACTATTGATATTTTAACGGTCAAATTTGGTGTAGAAATCTTAAAACTGATTGAAGGTCGTGTTTCAACGGAAGTCGATGCTTCGCTGTCCTTTAATACTGAAGCTACCATTGCCAAAGCCAAAGAGTTACTGGCACTTTATGCGCAATATGGAATTGACTCAGACCGCATTCTGATCAAGATCGCGTCTACCTGGGAAGGCATTCAGGCAGCGAAAGCACTGGAAGAACAAGGCATTCATACCAATCTGACTTTATTGTTTGGTCAGCATCAGGCCCATGCCTGTGCTGATGCCAAAGTAACATTAATCTCGCCTTTTGTCGGCCGTATTCTGGACTGGTACAAAAAAGCTGAAGGCGTTGAGTCTTACCCGATTGAAAAAGATCCGGGTGTACTTTCGGTTAAGCGTATTTATGAATTTTATAAAGCGCATGGTATTCAGACTGAAATCATGGGTGCCAGCTTCCGCAGTATTGATCAGGTTCTAGGCTTGAGCGGCTGTGACCTGCTCACGGTAGCACCAAACCTGCTGGCCGAACTGGAAAATGATCAGCGTGAAGTGCAGGCCCAACTCTCAGCCAAAGATATTAAAGTTCAAGGTGAACTCAGCCCAATCAGCCCTGCCGATTTTGAAGCACAACTGAAACAGGATCCGATGGCCAGTGAATTATTGCAAGGCGGCATTGACGGTTTCATTAAAGCCCGTGAGCAACTGGCTGCTTTATTACGTGAAACTTTCCTGAGTACCACTGAGATTTAAAGAAAATTTAGCAAATTTCTCCAAGCCGATGTTGCTATAATGCCGCATCGGCTTTTTTGTTCATGCGAGTTTTTCGTGTTTGGTATCACAGATCTAACGACCTTTATCATTGGAACCACGTTGATTGTGCTACTGCCCGGGCCGAATTCCCTGTATGTCATGTCGATTGCTTCGCGCTTTGGGATTAAGACGGGATATATGGGTGCCTTGGGGGTTTATACCGGTGATCTGATCCTGATTATATGTACAGCATTGGGAGCAGCTTCTTTACTGCATGCCTTTCCGGTACTGTTTATTGCACTGAAAGTTATTGGAGCGATCTATCTCAGTTACTTGGGTATCAAGCTAATCATTGCGGCCTACCAGACTTTCTTTCCGGAAAAGTCATCACAACGCGTCCAGATTAAAAAGACGACTCCAGATACGGTAGAATCTGTTCAGCCCTTTCGTACAGCGCTCACAATCAGTATTTTAAATCCCAAAGCGATTCTGTTTTATCTGTCTTTTTTTGTGCAGTTTGTCGATCCTGCCTATCCTTATCCAGCCCTGACATTCACGCTTCTGGCTGTAATCTTGCAATTGATCAGTATGACCTATCTTTCAATCCTGATTTTTTCTGGTGTAAAACTGGCGTCCTATTTCAACCAAAATTATAAAGTGACTGCCAGCTGTGTCGCAGCGGTCGGGATCCTGTTTTGCGGTTTTGGCCTTAAACTGGCGACTTCAACTTTCTAGCAATGATCGGCTTCAAACCAGTAGACCTTTGGATAAAATTGTTAAAAACATTGTGTTGATACGTGAAAAGCGTATGATTTAAACGCATTTAAAAATAGTGTCATGGATGATGCCAAAACTTTTACAAGATCTCTCCTTTCCTGCCGTCATGGCCGGTTTTATTACCTGCATGATTGGTATTAGTGTTTCCGCCGTACTGGTCATTGAAGCCGCTCAAAGCCTAGGTGCTAATCAGGCACAAATTAGCTCCTGGTTATGGGCACTGGGTATAGGTATTGGAGTTTCTGGATTTTTGCTTTCCTGGAAATATCGTTATCCGATTTCAACCGCCTGGTCGACTGCCGGTCTGGCACTGGTCATTGCTTCTGCCGGTCACTATAGTCTGGGTGAAGCAATTGGCGCTTTTCTGATTTCTGGCATCCTGATTGCCTGTCTGGGATTTTTTGGAATTTTCGAGCGAATTTTCCAGTTTATTCCACAAAGTTTGACCAGTGCCATGCTGGCAGGTGTTTTATTAAAATTTGGCATCTCGGTCTTTGGCAGTCTGCAACAGTCCTGGGAATTCGTGCTTTGTGTACTGGCGATTTATCTGGTTTCCAAAAAACTGAGTACGCGCTATAGCATCGTGATTACCGTGTTAATGGCTATTGCCCTCTGTCCGTTCTTTATTAATTTTACTATTCCGCAGCTGAACTGGAGTATTGCCCAGCCGGTATGGATTACACCTGAATTTAGCCTGCAAGCTGTTTTAGGACTGGCCTTACCTTTAATGGTGATTAATCTGGCATCGCAATACCTGCCTGGCTTGGCCATCATCAAAAGTTATGGTTATCCGCCGAAAGTAAATTCTATTCTAGGCTGGACGGGTATTACACAGACGATGCTGGCGCCCTTTGGCTGTTTTAGTGTCAATCTTGCCGCAATCAGTGCGGCGGTCAGCCTGGATGTCCAAGCGCATCCTGATCCGGCCAAACGTTATATTGCCGGTATGAGCTGCGGCCTATTTTATATCCTGATGGGTTTTTTTGCTGCGACCTTGACCAGTGTACTAATGGCTTTTCCGGGGATTCTGATTACAGTATTGGCAGGCATTGCCCTGTTTGGCACCATTGGCCACAATATCGCGCTGGCTTTTCAGGACAGTCATGACCGTGAAGCAGCACTGATGACATTCCTGTTTAGTGCCTCTAATATTCAGTTTTTCGGTATTGGTTCAGCTTTCTGGGGACTGCTACTTGGTTTGACGGTTTATTTGCTGTTTAAGCTTAAACCGCAAGTGGCGTAAGCTTATTGTAGAAATGAGGCAATTACTTTTGCTGCCTTTTTAATGCCCGGCAGTTTGGGAAAACAGGTTAATCACCACCACACCGGAAATGATCAGTGCAATCCCGATAAAAGCGGGCACATCCAGCGCCTGCTTAAAGATTACATAGCCTACGATTGCCGTAAGAACGATGCCTACTACCGCCCAGATCGCATATGCAATGCCTAAGGGGATTACTTTAATGACCTGAGACAGCAAATAAAACGCAATACAGAATAAAACGACTACCGCCAGAGATGGCCATAATCGGGTAAAGCCTTCTGACTTCACCAAAAATGTTGATCCAGTCACTTCGGCAATAATAGCCAATGCCAACAATAAATATGCCCATGACACAGGATTCATTTTTTAAACTCCAAACTATTTTTCAATGATTGCTGTCGGGACGATCTGACACGATCAATCTTGAGAGATTCATTTTGCACAGTTTTCTCTTCACGGGGAAAGCTGATGTAAAAAATCCAGGGTTTTGACAAAAGTTTGCTGACTTTCCTTTTTGCCCATAAAAAACTGATATTCATGAATGAGCCAGGCCTTAGACTCTGGATAAAATATTTCAGTCACAGGAATCTGCTGTTCCTTCAAAGCTTTTACAAATGGTAGCGACTGAGTATCGGTCAGGAAGTCCTTATTCCCGCCACTGATGAACACGGGCGGATAAGACGGCGTAATATACTGAATCGGAGAAATCTGCTTTAAAAACTCGGCATCATATTTACGCTCGCCGGTATAAGCCTGAATCAGGTTAAAGACACCCCATTCAATAATTTTCATTTCTTCAGGCGCTGTGCTGGCAAATGCTTCCAAGTCATAAATTCCACAATGCAAGATTAAACCTTTAAGCTGCGCGGGTTGCAGATGAGGCTGAATACCGGATTGGTTGGCAAATACAGGATTGGTCAAAAGCGCGGCGTAATGGCTAGCTATATTCGCCCCGGCAGAATCTCCGGCCAGATATAAGTTCTGGGCATCAATTTGGTAGGTGTCTGCATAGGTATCTAGAAATTCAAGTGCCTGATTGATCTGGTGTAACTGGCTAGGATAGGTCGCTTTTGGTGCAAACTGGTATTGTACGGATACCACATTATAGCCCTGTGCCGCCAGCAGCTTGAAATAACCGCGTGCATGTTCTTTAGAACCTGAAATCCAGCCGCCGCCATGAATCCAGACAATAGTCGGTCGCGGGCCAATACTGGCAATATTCTGCGGCTGATACAGATCCAGAGATAATTTCTGTTGCGGCGCATAGGTAATATTTTGCTGGACGATAACCGCACCAGGCGCATAACGATCCATCACTTTTTGCTGCAAGCCTGTGGTCAGGTTAAAAGCACCGGCAATGACTTTACTGTTCTGTGCGGTCTGACAGCCGGAAAGAATAACTGAACCTATGAGCAAAAGATGAATGGCAAAAAACCTCAAAACTGTCCCCTATACATGATCTAAAAACAGGCTACGGCAGTTTAAACCATCCTGCTGCAAACAAGGACTATTCATGCTCTTATTTTTGATCATAAAAACTACAATTCCGAGTTTTTTACTCTGTTTTTTCATGACTTTTACATGAAAAATATTTGTAATTTAATGAGTTTTTTCAATTTTACCGCTTTTTTGCAATTGCACCCGCCACAGCACTGTGCTATCAATAAACCAAGCCTAAAAATCAGACAACCTGCGGAGAAAAGCCATGGCCTATCAACATATTTTAGTCCCAGTGGACGGTTCAGAAATTTCCTTTTCTGCAGTACGACATGCTGCCAAAATTGCCAAGGCATTCGGTAGTCAGCTTTCCCTGATCAGCCTGATCGCAGAAGATCCTTTTACCGAGGCTGATTTCTATTACAGCTCCTCCATCATGAAGGAATATTTTATCGAGGCACATGCCAATGCCAAAAAGGCCTTGAAAGAAGCCACTGCCATCGCAGCCGGTGAAGGTATTGAAGCGCAATCCCGCATTGTCACAGGTTTAGTCAATGCAGAACATATTGCTGAAACCGCGGGTGAGGTGAAAGCCGACCTGATCATCATGGGTTCTCATGGCCGTAAAGGCTTCCAGAAAATGATTCTGGGCAGCTTTGCACAAGATGTATTGGGTGCGAGTGAAATTCCCGTACTGATCGTGAAAAAATAATCCTGATGCTGCGCATCTTCAAGATGCGCAGTACTTGCTACTTTACATTTGAACCTCTAGCAAAACATGCTGTGGAGATTTACTCGCTTAAACCACACTCCCCCTTTACTGCAATAATAAATATGAGGAAGCACCATGAATAACTATGATCATCTTCTCGTAGCACTCGATGAGTCCTCGATTTCCTATGCTGCCGCAGATCATGCCCTGGAACTGGCCAAAGTATTTCATAGCCATGTCACTTTACTCAGTGTGATTGCGGTGGATCCCTTTAAGGGCGTAGATTTTTACAAAGTTGCTCCTGCAGTCACAGATTACTTTATGCATGCAGAACAAAATGCACTTGATCGTTTAAATGAACTGAAACTGAACTTTGTTCGTGATGGCATCCAGGTGACGACAAAAATCCTGCATGGCATGGCACCGTCAGAAGGCATTATGCAGGCTGCAAATGAATCCCCGACCGATATGATCATTATGGGTTCACATGGTCGTAAAGGTCTGCAAAAACTTATGCTGGGCAGTGTCGCTCAAAATGTTCTGGCACTTTCCTCTATTCCAGTACTCATCGTCAGACAATAAGATGCTTGATCAAAGCCTGTATGATGCAGGCTTTTAGCGAAGTTTTTGATTTAACTCACTTAAGAAAATTTCAGCATCAAGCTGGCTTTGAAATACTTTTTTGTATTCTCCGACCTGCTGAATGGAATGCGGCGTATATTGAATGGAGATTTCAAGTAAGCCATTTTCAGGATTCTTGCTGACATGTACGGCAATAATATGCTGGCTATTTAAATAAAAACCATCTTCAATTTTCACTAACATATCTTGGACAACCTCTAGTAAGCGAATCTGTAGATCCCTTTACCTAGCTTACAGCTTAATAAACAAATACTCTTTTCCATATAATCATACTGTAACACCCTTTGATACTTAACTCGGCCTTTAGGGAAATTCAACTGTATTTAAAGACAGCATTTGAAAAGTAAAAAAAACCGGATCAGGTCGATCCGGTTTTTTATGAATATTGATGTTATACGCTGAGCATACTATTGAGTGTCTCAGACACATTTTTAGATTTAACCAGTGGCTTTAAGGTTTCAAGCTGTGCTTTCACTTCACTGCGTTGCGGTTCTGCCAAGGTATACCAGCGTGACAATACCTGTAGCAAACGTGAGCCTACAATCGGATTTTTCTCGTCCAGATATTTTGCCAGTCCAATAAAATGCTGCACGCCAAAGCTCCAGGTATTGACCGGATTAGCATTCAGCCCCCCGCTCACTGCACGGATACGGTTAGGCACAGCCAGATCATAATCCGGATGCTGGGTCAGATACGCAATGGTTTCATCTGTTGCTTTTGGATGGGCTGCCTGAACCATAAACCATTGGTCTAAAGACAAGGCTTCATCTTCAAAGCGGCTATAGAAATCGGCCAGAGCTTCTTCTGCTTGTGGTGCATCATTCCAGACCAAGACTTTCAGTGCACCCAAACGTTCAGACATATTCCCCGTATGATATTGCTCATAAGCTAAATCAAAGGCAAATGCATCTCCCTGACGAGCCATCATCGTCAGCATGATGTTTCTTAAGGCGCGCACACCCATCGCTTGCGAGAATTCAGATTGCAGATCAGGATCCAGATTAAGATAAGTTTCTTTCGCTGTTTCTCCAAAAGCGCGTGCCAAGGTATGCAGCAAAGCCTCACGTTTTTCCTGAATCATGACTGGATTATAATCCTGATCAATACGGCTACCTAAATAACCTTCCGACGGAATATCAAACAGACGTGATGCCAACAGCGGATCTTTCTCAATCACATCCGGCAAGGTATTGAGCATAGCCTCGATATAAATTTCTGCAGGCTGGTCATCCAGCAAGATACGCTCGAGTAAGGTCTGAGTTGCTTGCCACTGGTTAAAACCATTCGTTTCATATTGCAACAGGAAAGCCAGCTCTTTCTCTGAATAGTCAAAGTCCAGACTCACTGGTGCAGAGAAATTACGCAGCAAGGACACCACTGGTTTTGCTGTCACACCGCTAAATTCGATCGTGGCTTCATCCTGATCAAACAGATACACGCCATCTTTCACGCCATTTTCAAAGAGTGCCTCAGAGTTCAGCGTTAGCTGCTCACCGGTTTCAGCATCAAACAATGCCAAAGCCACTGGAATTGGAACTGCTTTCAGATTCGGGTATTTGGCATGCGGTTTCAGGCTTTGCTTAAAGCTGAGGCGATAGATTTGGGTCTCTACATCATATTCAGCTTTTGCCTCAAGTTTAGGCGTACCCGGCTGGTTATACCAGGTCAGGAAGTTGGATAGATCCACCCCTGAACCTGCGGTGAGTGCAGATACCCAGTCTTCCACCGTTACCGCCTGACCATCATGACGGCGGAAATATTCATCGGTTCCCTGACGGAATTTTTCCTTGCCAAGCAAGGTCGCCATCATGCGGTTAATTTCCGCACCTTTTTCATAAACGGTGGCGGTATAGAAGTTGTTAATTTCTACAAAATGATCCGGACGCGGTGGATGTGACAATGGGCCTGAATCTTCGGGGAACTGATGCGCTTTGAGAACTGCTACATCATCAATACGTTGTACCGCAGCCGACTGTAAATCTTCCGAGAAAGACTGATCACGGAATACGGTCAAGCCTTCTTTCAGACACAACTGGAACCAGTCACGACAGGTAATCCGGTTACCAGTCCAGTTATGGAAATATTCATGCGCAATCACCGACTGCACTCGCATGATAGCAGCATCAGTGGTGTACTCTTCATCGGCCAGCACACATGAAGTATTGAAGATATTCAGACCTTTATTTTCCATGGCACCCATGTTGAATGCACTGGTCGCCACGATCATGTAGTTATCCAGATCATAAGGCAGACCATAATGCTCCTCATCCCAGCGCATGGAATGTTTGAGCGCTTCCATGGCGATCTTGCATTTTGGAATATCTTTTTCTTCTGCGTAGATTTCCAGAGCTACATTGCGGCCTTCTGAGGTGACATAGGAATCTTTCATCACTGCCAAATCACCAATGACACAGGCGAACAAATAGCTCGGTTTCTTGGTCGGATCCTGCCACACGGCATAGTGACGATTGGCATCGACTTCACCTGTTTCCAGCAGGTTACCATTTGCAAGCAAAACCGGATATTTCTTATCTGCTTCGACACGCGTCGTAAAGACCGACAACACATCTGGACGGTCTGGATAGAAAGTAATTTTACGGAACCCTTCTGGTTCATTTTGGGTCACAAACAGATCTGAACTGGCCTGATACAAACCTTCCAGCATCGTATTACTTTCAGGGTGGATTTTAACCACAATTTCAAGCAACACTTGATCAGGTGCATTGGCAATCACCAGTTGTTCAGCATCCAAGTGGTAGTCACTGGCATTCAGGGTTTGACCATTTAACTTAATCGATTGCAGCTCTAGATCGCGGCCAAGCAGAACCAGATCGCCAGCAGTTTGGCGCTGCATCTCCAGCTTGCTGCTGACCAGACTGTGGTCACTATAGACTTGAATATTCAGGTCGATGGAATCAACAATAAAGGAAGGTTTTTGATAGTCTTTTAAATAAATGGTTTGATCCGCTTCGATCACCGGGTTTGCCGCAATATTCATGTCCTGTCCTAATCTTTTATCGTATTCGACATTGTTCATGTCAAAATCATACGCCAAGTTTTAAACGCTGTCTGTGCATTTGTATTGTTAGATCTAATATGGGCATTTCGTGCACCACTTTCAATGCATTCTGCCTAATTGAGCAGCACTCGGCTCTACATAAGAAATATCTGTGCCATAAAAACAGTCAGAATCATAATTTCTTACATTTTCATAAATCACTGATTTAAAAATATATAATTTTATTTGCAGCGTACCGCATAAATACAGATTAAAAAATGAGCACACTTCTTGCTAAAGTTAAACTGTGTTTTTCCACACTTCCAATGAAAGAATAATGATAACGATGATGAGGTGAGCCATGTATTTAAAACAGCATGCTGTACGGATCGAAAATATCAAAACTTTGCAGACCCTGGATCAGGCCAATATTGACCATAAAGTGATTGCCCTGTTGATGAGCTGTGAAGGCATTCCGCTTCAGGCCCATGAAGTGACTGCCATTCTCAACACCTACGATGCACTCGGTGCCAAAAAAGTGCCCTCTAAAAAGGTTCAGGCCTTAATTCATGCCAAACACCGCGGCGAGGAGGACGACACATTACCCTGCCCGGTTTAAAAAGCGTCATTTTATGTTTTTAAAATCAGAGCTACTTCGGTAGCTCTTCTCCTGTTTGGGTGACTATTTTTGATTTAGAAAAATTGCACCAGTCCACTACGTTTGCATCTCATCAGCCGTGTATAATCAAATGCCCGTCCATTCTAGAGTTGCTCGCGACCATGGTATTCAGTGTTCTGCAAAAACAGCTTGATGAAAGTACCCACTGCCCGCTGTGTAAGGCATCGATGTATTGGATTGAGGCAGAGCAATATGATCAGGAACTGAACTATCATGAATGCAGTCATTGCCAGCATCAGCTTTATTCCGATCAAAAGCACAATTGTTATTGTGAACACTGTCTGGCGCAGCGTAAACGAATGCTCAAGGAAGTCCGTTTACAGGAAAACCGTCAATATCATAAAAAACAGGATCGGCCGGTTCTTGAGCTGAATCAGCTCAGTTTTATCAATAAACTGTTTTTACTTGCGATTCTGGATGAACAGGTGCAGGAATATAGCCAGCATCGTGAATATATTGACTGGCATCAAATTCGATATTATTCCATCAGTCCCAACTATCTGTTCCAACATGGTCTGGTAAAAAGCCTGATCCGGGATCAGGTTCTGATTCCCAAAGATCTCCAGCAGGAAAATCAGCATTATTATATTAATGTGCGACTGGATGGTTATTCTGAACCGACCCTGTTCAGTATCACCCAGCAGCTGCGCAACTGGTTTTATCAAAACCTGAGCCAAGGTGTGCCCTTTAAAAGTGCAGATGAAGTCAAAGATGCACTCTATTGCCTGCTATATGAAGAAATCATTCAGTTTGCCCAATTCTATTGCCGTAGCTGGAATGTGCAGATTGCCGGAAATCAGAGCTTTCAGACTTTTTGCTATCGTCTTTTGGATGTATTGGCTGTGGGACAGATTTATTATCTGGTACAAACAGGACTGGAATATCTGTACAAACAAAAAGCCCTCAAGCCTCGCAATGAAAACTTTATTAATACCAATCTGCTGAAAAAAACCTTGCAGCAGTACCGCGAACGTTCAGTTACAGAAAAATGGGAAACCTCTACCCTGCCGCGTCCACCGCAACTGGCATTCAGCAAGATGAGCGAAATCCTGTTTTATCGGTTTTTGGGCTATGATGAAAATATCTTCTTTCAGCCAGTATGGCGTTCGTGGCACAAGATCGAACCCCGCCTGAAATTTTATTCCCAGAAACGTTGTATGCACTGCGGCTCACAGGAACTGTCGGTGGATTATGATGCCAGTGACTATGTCAGCCTGTTCTGTCGTAGCTGCAAGCATCAAGACCATTATTTTACCCGCTGACCGAATACAACGAATCTTTCTCCTATTCTAAATGACCACGATGACTACTTCGATGCAAGCATTACAGCAAACACTTCTGGACCAGATCTGTGAAGCCTGGTTGAAACTTCAGCAACAGCAACCCCTGGTGCATATCATGACCAATACGGTGGCCAGCAACTATGTCGCCAATATTGTACTGGCTGCACATGCTTCTCCGGCCATGATCGACAATCCTTTTGAAGCTGAAAGTTTTGCCAAGATTGCAGCAGCAATCAGTCTGAATCTGGGTACACCGACGACAGAGCAGGTTCAGGCGATGCAGATTGCTGCGAAAACTGCACATCAATTGCAAAAACCGTGGGTGCTTGATCCGGTCGGTTATGGAACAGTTCTGCGCTGGCGTTCTGGCGTCGTAGATCAGTTGATGCATTCCCAGCCTACGATTTTACGAGGCAATGCTTCTGAAATTGGTGCTTTGGCTGGCAAGCAGATCGAGTCCAAGGGTGTAGACAGCACAGTAGACAGTGCGGATGTTTATTTACAGGCGCGAAGTTTGCTGGATCATTGTGAATGTATCGCAATCTCCGGTGAATCTGATTACATTATTTCGAAAGACTATCCTGTGATACAGGTGTCAGGCGGTTCTGCTTTACAGCCCCGAATCACGGCAATGGGATGTGCACTCGGTGCACTGATCGCTGCCTATAGTGCAGTAACGTCTCCAGCCCTTGCTGCATTAACGGCACATGTACATTTTGCAATTGCCGGTCAATTGGCATTTGAACGCGCACAACAGTTAGGCAGTTTTAATGTCGCCTTTCTGGATGAAATCCACCAACTCAATACTGAAACAATCCGAAAATACGCCAACTTTAAAATTCTGCCAGAATCCATTTAGTTTACTGGTCGCTTCACAGGGTGTTTATTCTCTTGAATAGATAAACGCCCCTATTTAGATTGATCCTGCTCATTTGCTCTATTCACCTCATTAGAAATGTTTTGTCTAGCTCTTTCGGAGATCATTTTTGAGTAGTTTTATTCTGAACTGAGTAGGCTTCATGCAACTTATCTAGTGATTTCCACACAAACGGTTTCCATTTTACTTAAGATCTGTTTGCATCATGCAAATCTAGTTCATGTGAATTGTAGTTCAATTTTTTGTCAGTATTTAAATATGACTTTTAAGTTTTGATTAACAGGTTACATAAATCAATATTTAAAGCCTGATCATGCTTATTTTTGATTGCTGATTTGACTTTTTTGGCTTCAAAATCCCAGTGCAATACTAGGATATTCAGCTCAATCGGGAACATGACTAATAGTATGAATAGACTGATAAAAATCAGTTCAAATAATGAGCTAACTTTCATTTCAATGAATCAGCTTTATAAATATGCATTAAAAAAGCCAGCTGCCACCAAAGCAACTGACTTTTAAGATTTGAACAAACAAAGTGTTTAAAACACCTGTTTAACCTGCGTAATGAATGCTGACCGACTTGATACGATTGCTTTCAATTTCAGTGACTTTGAACTGAACACCTTGATAATTTAACTCGGTACCCACTTCAACCGTACTGTTGGTTTTATCCAGAATCAAACCCGCCACACTGATATAACCAGCATCTTCATCAATCAGATCAATCATGCCAAGTTCCAGCTCAAGCTGATACAAGTCTAACATGCCCGATGCGATCCAGTGCGTATCATCCACTTTCACCAGATCCAGCTGTTCGTCTGCATCCGGGAATTCACCAGCAATTGCTTCAAATACATCCAGCGGTGAAATCAGACCCTGTACATTACCAAACTCGTCACTCACCAAGACCAAAGAACCTTTAGAAGTACGCAAGGTATTAATCGCGTCAATAACTTTCATCTTTTCAAAGATATAAATTGGGCGATGACGTTTAATCAGTGCTTTTAATTCTTCCGGCTCTTCCAGTACATCCAATAATTCTTTGGCACGTACTACGCTAATCACCTTATCTAGGCTACCGCGACATACCGGGAACAGACTGTGTGGAACAGACAGAATTTTTTCACGGATCTGTTCTGGGCTATCTTCCAGATCAACCCATGAAATCTGACCGCGCGGCGTCATGATCGAAGCGACTGAACGCTCTGCAAGGGTAAGCACCCCACCAATCATATAGCGTTCTTCATCTGCAAAGGTTTCTTGTGCCTCATTATTTTGAGTATCTGTCGTCTCTAACTTGCCACCCATTAACTTTAGGATCGAGTCAGCCGTACGATGACGCAAAGGAATCTTAGATTCATGTTTAGCAGCATTACGCTGACCAAACTGGTTAAATGCTTCAATTATGATCGCAACACCAATACCTGAATAGATATAGCCTTTAGGAATATGGAAACCAAAACCTTCTGCAATTAGACTGATACCAATCAAAAGTAGGAAGCTTAAACACAGAATCACCACGGTTGGATGACGGTTCACAAAATTGGTCAATGGTTTCGATGCCAGTAGCATCACGCCCATTGCGACAATCATGGCAGCCATCATGACATAAATATTGTCGACCATACCAATGGCGGTAATCACTGAATCTAAAGAGAAAACAGCATCTAAAACAACAATCTGTGCAACAACAGCAGTGAAACTTGCATATACCACATTGGTAGACACTGTGACTTCAGGTTTACCTTCAATCTTTTCATGCAGCTCAGTAACGGCCTTATACACCAGGAACAAGCCACCAAATAACAAGATCAGGTCCCGACCGGAGAAGGTCCAGTCAAACACAGTAATCAATGGTTGTGTCAAAGTGACCAACCAGGCAATGGCAAATAACAGGCCTAGACGCATGAATAATGCGAGAGACAAACCAATAACACGTGCTTTATCGCGTTGTTCAGGAGGAAGTTTTTCAGCCAGAATGGCAATGAAGACTAGGTTATCAATACCTAAAACAATTTCAAGAATAATAAGAGTAATTAAACCTACCCAGATTCCGGGATCTAATAAAAATTCCATTAGAGAATGACCCCGTTCGAGTAAGCTAGAAATAGAGATGGAAGATCAACGCACGGCGAGGGATCCATTAAAATTTAACCTATGCAACTTAAGACTATTCCATTATGCATAAACTGAGTATTTTGTAATGTATTAATTTACAAAAAAATTACATGATCATGATTTTATTGAGACTTTTATGATCAACTGATTGATGCTGAAACTGATTAATTTTAATTTTTTCTACATCATTTATTCGAATTGAATTAAAAATAAACAGAATTTAGTTTGATTAGGCTATTATTTTTAACGTCACTTAAAGATTAGAGCATAAACTATTTTTTTATTGAAAGAACAATCACTTAAAAATATAGCTGTAAATAATCATTTACTATATTGACTAAAACCACTCAATCACCCTATATTTCTTAAATCGATTAATTTATTGAAATACAATTATTTGCATTAAAACCTATTCAGACAGGCTGCTTAAGAACAATAAAAAGTCTTGGAAAACATTTCTACTCACGAAATACATAATGAGGAATTAAATTTATACAAAATATTATCGCCTTTCATCCGATTTTAAAGAACAATCTTCGCGCCAGATAAGGCTCACATGCAGAACTGATCAACTCCTTGGGATGTTAAGCAAAACTAAAAAGTGTTAGCGCTTTAACATTTTTAAAATAAAGGTTGAAATATGCATAAACTTTTTCATAAAATGAACGGGCCCTAGAAAAATAAATACAAGGAACATTTCATGACTAAGAAATATGCAAAATTTTTGCCGTGTACGGAAGAATTTAATTTAGAAAACTTTCCATATTATTGGGTAACTCAGGTTCATGCTCAATACGTCGTTAATGTCGATCATGCACTAAAAAAGTATGGTGTTGACAATTCCCGCCGCCGCATCCTTCTTGCACTAAAAGCCAAACCGCATGCCAGTGTTTCTGATTTGTCAGAGATGGTTGTTTCTAAAATGTCGACCACGACTAAAATTGTCTACCGCTTAAAAGACGAAGGTCTGGTCGAAACCTATTCATGTGAGGATGACGCACGGATTACCCGAGTATTTTTGACTGACAAAGGCATGCAAATGACACATAAGATCAATGATCTGACCAATGTCGTACTGGAACAGTCATTTGAAGGCCTGACGCCTTTGCAAATTGAAAAAACCATGGAAAGTTTACGTCATATTTTCAAAAATTTAGCTCGTTAAAGACCTACTTTTTATTTTAAATAGACGCTGGCGAATTGGCGCATACTTTATAATAATAAATAATTCGCCAGAGCTTTCTAAAAATCAAAAAAGTTCAGTTGTGGACTGACTTTTTTGATTTTTTCTTTTGGTACATGTGAACATTCAAACTCTTCTACCGGAAAGCCCTCTACAAAGCTACGAATATCCGGATGCCTTAGCGTTAGCCATTCTTGCAGTCGCTGCTGTGGAATCACAATAACCGAGCGTTTGATATTACCCGGCTCATGAAACTCCTTCATCATGGGATGGTCAATTGCATCCATAGTAATCATACTGGCAGAGCGTACAATTTCACCTTGTACCCGAGCAATCTCATACACAGCTGCAATAAAAGTCGCCTGACCATCTTTACGTCTTACACCCCAACGCTGCGGTTTATTGTCAAAATATTTGGACTCATAAAATTCCGATACCGGAATGACGCCAAAATGACATTTGGCGGTGGCTTCAGCGAAGGTGGGCCTTTGCAGTAAGGTTTCATTTCTGGCGTTATAGGTCTTGGTACCTATAGTTTTGTCTTCTGCCCATTTCGGAATGAGTCCAAAATTCACGGAACGCCATTCCAGTCCTTGAGCTGAATGAAACAAAAGCGGTGTAGCATAATTGGGATAGACCTCCTCTGGATATTCAAAAGGAATTTCTGGCAATCCCAGATTATGCAACTGCTCTAAGGTTAAAAGCTTAAAATTGGCGCACATGGTTCATATATGTAAATCATTCGACCATAACATTATACCGTGATGCCAAGTCGAAGCCTGTCGTATTTCTATAGTTTTAGGCGCGTTGACTGTTATGAATTCGGTACAGTCAACCAATGTGTCCGGGTAAATTCCTCAAAAATCCAGCGGCCATTAAAACGACCCAATCCTGAATTTTTCTCGCCGCCAAAGGGTGCATTTGACTGGTCTGCAACACTAACGCCATTAATATGTGTCATCCCAATATCCAGTTGTGCGGCAAAAGCAGTGCCTCGCTCGATGTTTGAGGTACATACTGCGCTGGATAAACCAAACTCGGTCGCATTGGCCAGATTTAAAGCATGTGCTTCATCCCGGGCTTTTAAGATAGGTAAAATTGGACCGAAGCTTTCTTGCTGCGCCAGATCGGAATCTTCCGCGACATCAATAAAAATATGTGGATAGACCAGATTCCCTTCAATTCCTCCTTCATACACCAGTTGCGCGCTCTGCTCACTGCCTGTTTGAATGATCTGTTGATGCTTTTCAACCTGACTCTGGTTAATGATCGGACCGATCACGGTATCTTCCAGATTTGGATCACCCACCGGAATCATTTTGATCCGATCCAGAAGCTTATCTACGTAAGCATCATGAATAGAGGTATCAACAATGACCCGATTGGTACTCATGCAAATTTGTCCCTGATGCATAAAACGCCCCATCATCGTCAATTCAACCGCTAGATCAAGATCGGCATCATCCAGAATGACCAAAGGTGCATTGCCACCCAGTTCGAGTGCCAGACGCTTGATTCGGGAACTAGCCAAGGCTTTACTGCCTACACTTTTCCCCACTTCAGTCGAACCGGTAAATGAAATCATTTTCGGCACTGAATGCTCAACAAAATAATCCCCGATTTCACTGCCAGCACCGGCAACAATATTCAGTGCACCTGCAGGCAAACCTGCCTCTTCAAATAATTTACCGATTAAGGTGCCGCCAGTCACTGGTGTATCACTGGCTGGCTTCAGCACAACGGTATTACCACAGGCAATTGCAGTTGCCACTGAACGTAAGGATAAATGAAATGGAAAGTTCCATGGACTAATGACAGCAATCACGCCTAAGGGCTTGCGCAAAACCATACTTTTACGTGCCGGATCCTTACTTTCCAGCTGTTCTGTTTGGATCCAGTCTGGAAAAGCCAGACTTTCCTGAATGATGCCCAGAGCAGCATCCACCTCAACGCCGGCTTTAATGCGCGTACTGCCTGATTCAATAATGAGCCAGTCAATGATTTCATCACGACGCTGCTGAATAATTGTGATCACATTTTGCAACACTGTCTTTCGTACTTCAGTGGAATTCAAAACACCCTGCTGAAAAGCCTGCTCTGCTGCGGTATAAGCACTGTCTACATCGACAGAACTGGCAGCTGCCATGCTAAAAATTTCGCTCTGGGTATAGGGATTGATATTTTTTATTGTTTTGGTTGAAGTACCGCCTTGCCACTGGCCATGAATAAATTGCTGATCTAAATTTTGATATACTGTTGTCATTTTATTGTTTCCTCGCATGCTTTGCCCCACTTTAAGAGTTCGGCTGGAAAATTTCTAGTCAGAACGACAGCGGCTTACCATTAGACAATAAAAAAGCCTCCGAAGAGGCTTTTTTAAGCTAGACAGGATTAATCACCTGTATAACCTTTTAACTTTAAACGTGCTGCATGTAGAAGCGGCTCGGTATAACCTGATGGCTGCTCACCACCTTTGAAGATCAGGTCAGATGCTGCCTGGAATGCAATATTGTTGGCAAAGTCAGCAGACATTGGCGTATACAATGGATCATTGGCATTTTGCTCATCCACAATTTTCGCCATACGTTGCATAACTTCTTCTACTTGCTCGCGACTTACGATACCGTGACGCAACCAGTTCGCAACGTGTTGTGAAGAAATACGTAGAGTCGCACGGTCTTCCATTAAACCGACATCATTGATGTCTGGCACTTTAGAACAACCTACACCCAAATCTACCCAACGAACCACATAACCTAAAATACCTTGACAGTTATTTTCGAGTTCTTTGGTTTTTTCTTCTTCTGACCAGTTAGTGTCTTTCGCCAATGGCGGTGTCAACAAATCATCTAGAGATAAAGGCTGAGTCGACAATAGTTCTTGCTGACGGTCTGCAACATTAATTTGATGATAGTGAATCGCGTGAATCACCGCACCTGTAGGTGATGGAACCCATGCACAGCTCGCACCCGCTTCAGGATGTTCAGTTTTGGTTTTGTACATGTCAAGCAGCATGTCTGGCTTTGGCCACATGCCTTTACCGATTTGTGCTTTGCCACGTAAACCTGCTTGCAGACCGATCATCACGTTACGGTTTTCATAAGCCGGGAACCAGATTTGGCCTTTTACTTCGCCTTTACGAACGAATGGACCAGCTTCCATAAAGGTATGGATTTCATCACCGGTACGGTCCATGAAACCTGTATTGATGAAGATGGTACGATCTTTGGCTTGTGCAATACAGTTCTTCAAGTTCACAGAAGTACGGCGTTCTTCATCCATAATCCCGATTTTTAAAGTTTTTGCAGGTAAGCCGAGTGCCTGTTCGGCACGTTCAAACAATTCAACGGCAAATGCCACTTCTTCAGGACCGTGCATTTTCGGCTTAACGATATACATTGAACCTTGACGCGAGTTCTTGATGGTGTTTTCACCTTTGATGTCTGCAAAAGACAACAATGGAGTGATCAATGCATCCATGATGCCTTCATAGATTTCTGCGCCATCTACCAGAATCGCAGGGTTCGTCATTAAATGACCAACATTACGTAGCAACATCAATGAACGGCCGTGAACTTTAGTTTCACCACCTTCTACATTTTTGAAAGTACGGTCTTCATTCAGTTTACGGGTAACAGTTTTACCGTTTTTCTCAATAGACTCCTCTAAAGTACCTTTCATTAGGCCTAACCAGTTACGGTAGCCTTCTACTTTCTCTTCAGCGTCAACAGCTGCAATCGAGTCTTCCAAGTCCTGAATGGTCGTAACTGCCGCTTCAAGAACGACGTCTTTTACACCAGCGGCATCAGTTTGGCCAATCGGGCTGCTGGCATCAATTTGCACAATAGCGTGCAGGCCATTATTCTTAAATACGATTTCAGTTGGTGCTGAAGCTTCGCCATTGTAACCAACGAATTTAGCCGCATCTGCCACAGTAGTTTTTGAACCATCTTTCAGGGTAACAACCAGTGCATTAGCTTCAACTGCGTATTGAGTTGCGTCTGCGTGCGAACCTTGTGCGAGTGGGAAAGTTTCGTCGAGGAAATTCTTGGCAAATGCGACAACTTTTTCACCACGTTTCGGGTTATAGCCTTTGCCTTTTTCCGCGCCATCTTCTTCAGAGATGACATCGAAACCATAAAGTGCATCATACAAAGAACCCCAACGTGCGTTTGCAGCGTTCAGGCAGTAACGTGCATTACGTACCGGTACCACCAACTGTGGACCTGCCAGTACTGCAATTTCTTCGTCTACATTTTCAGTGCTGATTTGAAAATCTTCTACTTCTGGTAACAAGTAGCCAATTTCAGTCAAGAAAGCTTTGTAAGCTTGTAATTCAAATGTGTTATTGCGGTGCCATTCATCAATTTTCGCCTGAATGTCATCACGCTTAGCCAAAAGTGCTTTATTTTTAGGGCTAAGATCAACAACGACTTGTTCAAAGTTTTTCCAGTATGTTTCGCTGTCTAAACCAGAACCTGGTAGTGCTTCATTTTCGATGAAATCGTAAAGTTCTTTAGCAATCGCTAACTTGCCTTTTTGAATACGTGCAGTCATTGTCTTTCCTGATATTGCTACTTTTTATACAAGAGATTCTAGTATACCGATTAAAATCTAGCTGAATAGTATTATCACATTGCTAAATACTGAGCATTTTTTCTAATATGAATACCCTCATAAACATATTTGATCTTTCTCAGTTACAAATAGATATCATTCTGCTAAATACCCTAATGACAGTGTATAAAGTTTTCGAAATGTAGAAATTAGACTTAAGTTCAGATTTTCGAGTAAAAATTATGCATTCTAGTTATACACGATCACATTTAGACCAAGATTAAGCCATGTTTAATCAGGCTTGTCGATAATTTAAGTCCCTATTTTTATAAAAAAAGCGCTGGTAAATGACCAGCACTTTTATTCTTACTCTCCGTTCACGGAGGCGATTTTCTCAATCTGGCGATGTTCAGAATTCAGGTATTCATCCGACTGCATTTCCAGCAAACGGGAACGGGTCCGTTCAATTTCAAAGGCCAGTTTTTCACCCTGGTAAATATCCACGATATTATCTTCTGAGGTTAAGAGTAACTTGACGCCACGGTCATAAAATTCATCGACCAGATAAATAAAACGGCGCGTTCCATCATTCAGGAAATCGGTCAGGTGTGGCACATTGCTGACCAAAACCGTATTATAAATATTGGCGATTTCAATAAAATCAGCCGGACTGCGTGGCTTTAAACACAGTTCAGAAAATTCACACCACAATACATCTTCAGTATGTGACACGGTTTCAACAATACGGTTGTTGATAATAATCGGCTCTTCAGAACAGGTCTGAGTCTGGGTCAAAGCGCTAAAACGTTGAGCAATCCAGTTTTTATGATCATGTGTTAACGGGAATTTAAACAGTTGTGCCTGTTTCAAAACCCGTAGACGGTAATCGACTCCGGCATCGACATTTAAGACCACACAGTTTTTCTTGACCAGTTCGATGGTAGGCATAAAACGGTCACGGTGAATGCCGTTCTTATATAAACCGTCCGGTGCGATATTCGAAGTAGCGACCAAGGTGATACCACGTTCAAACAGCTTCTGGAACAGATCGCTCAGGATCATTGCATCCGTCACGTTAGACACAAAAAATTCATCAAAACAGATGATGACCGCTTCTTTATAAATTCGATCCGCCACGATATCTAGCGGATTACGCTGTCCGGATAATTTGTTTAACTCACGATGCACATGCTGCATAAAATGGTGAAAATGCATCCGGGTTTTACGGCGAAACGGAATCGAATCGTAAAACTGATCCATTAACCAAGTTTTTCCACGCCCCACACCACCCCACATGTACACCCCTTTCGGAGATGTCTGACGGCGAAAGCGGCGAAATGCTTTTTTCGATGCCTTAAAACGCTGAATCAATTCCAGCCAGACACGATTCAGTTCATGTACTGCCATTGCCTGTGCTTCATCAGGCATAAACTGTCCCGAAGAGATCGCTTGTGCATAACGTTCTGCAGGAGAAATCGGACTAAAAGCGGTGCTGTGCTGTGAATTAAAATCGGACATAGAATTTCGTACTATTTGGGATCAATTTAATTATAGCGGAGTTTAATCAACACGCTATAACACTTTGGCATAAACTAACTTAGGCTATTTTATATATTGCCGAGGACTTTGCCCAAACCAGCGTTTAAAGGCATGGTTAAAAGCGGCCGGCTCGGAATAGCCTAATAATTCTGCAATCATTTCAATCGAATACTGTTTATATTCAATCAGTCGCAAAGCCTTATCTTTAATAATTTCTTCGCGAATCTGCTTATAACTGGTATCACACTGCTGTAACTGATGCCGCAAGGTTCGTTCCGGGATATTCAGCGCCTGTGCCGTTTCAGCCATGCTCGGCATCAGGCCGCTTTGGATTTCCAGATAATCCTGCACACGCTGCACCACAGTCGGCGTCTGCTCATCCTGTTGCAAACGCTCCAGTTCAGCCAGACATTTGGCTTCATAGACAGCAAAAGTGACCGCATCTGCAGAAGGAATTTTAATATCCAACACTGCTTCATCAAACCAGAATGCTGCCCGAGATGCATCAAACTGTACCTGTGTTCCATAATAATCATGATAGACCTTTAAGGTATTCAGATCTTCTGGATAGGCAAATGGCAACTCGATCCGCAAATCAGGTTTGGATAAGCCCATCAATTTGTAAATTTCCCGGATAAACTTAAACGTTCCGGAAATCTCCGCCTGTGCCAGCAACATTCCCAAATGATCATCCTGCTGCTTTGCTCGATAACACAGCGCGCTATGATGCTCGCTTTGCTGCAAATCCAACTGACCGGTCAAATGGGTCAACTGCTGAAAACGGATCACCTGGTTCAGTGCATCGCGTACTGTAGGACTGGTCACCAGCAACATGAGTAAGGGGCCATAACCTGCCAAAGCATAATGCTGACCAATCAATAATCCCTGTTCAGGTTGGATTTCCTGTCCCACCACCTTAAGCACATCATGTTCCAGACTCGGATGGATCACCGAACTTGGATCAAAGGCATCTACACGCAGCCCAATGTTTTGCAGTTTCTGATCGACTTCCATGCCAGCCTTGCGCATCCCTTGAATCAAATACATCAGACTGAGAACAGAACGTTTCATAACCATACAAATACAATGTGATTGCTCTAGTTGTACTATAAAAATAATGTGTCGGCTATTGCCGTTTAGATCAATTTTCTATCTAATCATCAAGGAGCGAATTACGATAAATATCCAACATTAAAATAAGTAAGAAAAGTACTGATGCTAGATCATGCTACCGCTATACGCCCTCACCCTCATACCAAAGTTGCCATTATTGGAGCAGGTTTCGGCGGTATCGCCATGGCAATACGTTTACAACAGCATGGTATTTATGATTTTATTATTCTTGAAAAAGGTAGCGATTTTGGCGGAACCTGGCGGGACAATCAGTACCCTGGAGCAGCCTGTGATGTGCAATCACATTTATATTCCTTGTCATTTGCACCGAAAAGCAATTGGTCCAAACGTTATGCGGAAGCACCCGAGATATTTTCTTATATTCAGGATCTGGTGACCGATTATAACCTGCGTGCTTTTTGCCGTTTAAATACCGAAGTACTGGCAGCACATTACCAGGCAGAACGCTGTCTATGGCAATTACAGCTACAGGATCAAAGTATCCTTGAAGCCCAGTTTGTTATATTCGCTTCCGGACCTTTACATATTCCGCAAATCCCAGATATTCTCGGTATTGAGAAATTCCAAGGCAAAGTCTTTCATTCTGCGCAATGGGATCACACTTATGACCCGACTGGCAAAAATGTCGCATCGATTGGAACAGGTGGCAGCGCCATTCAATATATTCCGGAAATTGCCCCGAAATGCAAACAACTGTATGTCATGCAACGTACTGCGGCTTGGGTCATTCCTCGGGATGAACGTGCCTACCCGAATCTTGAAAAGAAACTCTTTAAAAAATATGACTGGTTTAGAAAGCTACACCGTGCCCGCCTGTATTGGTCAAATGAATCGCGTGTGGTACCGATTGTCAAACCGGGCATTATGAAATTCACCCAAAAACTGGCAGAACTATTCATTAAATATGAGGTCAAAAACCCTGAATTGGCCAAAAAACTAACTCCCGATTACATCATGGGCTGCAAACGTATTCTGGTTTCAAATAAATACTTCCCGACGTTTAACCGCCACAATGTAGAACTGGTGACCGAGAAGATTCAGGAACTGACTGAACACAGTATCATTACACAAGATGGAAAAGAGCGGCCGATTGACTGTCTGATTTATGGCACCGGATTCATTACCGATCCACGTATCTATATGAAGAATTTTCAATGTACCGGGCTTGATGGCGTAGAACTGAATGAAGTCTGGAAACAAGGTGCTGAAAGCTATTATGGAATTTGCGTGAAAGACTTTCCAAACCTGTTTCAGTTACTGGGGCCAAATACCCTATTGGCACACAACTCTGTCATTTTTATGATTGAGGCACAAGTTGAATATATTTTGCAATTGATGCAACTGGTCGATCAATCCCAAAGCGATGCCATTATGGTTAAAGACCAGGCACAGGATACATTTAATCAGCAGGTACAACATATGTTTGAAAAGACCGTGTGGCAATCTGGGTGTGTCAGCTGGTATCAGCAGGAAGGCGGCAAGAACTTTGCCTTATGGCCAACTTATACCTGGAAATACTGGCTCAAAACAAAAAAGCCAAATGCCGCAGATTATCGATTATTGAATAAAGTTGCCTAAAAGCTTTTTACCATCCGGCATCAAGCAATGGCATAATTTAAAGGTAATTTTTTCAATCCATTAAATTTATGCAATCGCTTTGGCTCATCTTCCAGCTTCTATTCTGTCTAGCACTCGGCTTTGCGATGGCAAAACGAATTCCGCTTTTGATTATTAAAATCTGTTTCAAGCTCTTGCCCTATTTTAGCTATGTTTTATTGATTGCGATTGCTTTTGAGTTTTCACAACTGGTAGATGAATTACAGTATCCCCTACAGATTTTGAGTACGTCAATCAGTATTGCTTTCCTGACATCGCTTGGCGCTTTTACATTTTGCTATCTGCTCTTTAAATGGTCAGGTTATCTTCCGAGTTCCGGTCAAGTATCTCTTGATCTAGTACTTAAATCCTTACTGAACATGAGTTATGCATTTTTGGCTCTTGCTGGCGGATACTTCTTACATACAGGTTTAAGTCTATTCGATCTGTCCTTGCACATCAGTACCTGGCATTTGTTACTGGTCTTTATGTTCATGATTGGCTTAGATCTGGCTTATTCACCTTTAGATCGTTCCTGGTTAAATTTTAAAATTCTCTTAGTTCCAATCGGTTGTATTTTCGGTTCATTATTCGCGGTCATGCTTTATTCATTCTGGAACACCGACATCAGTCTGAAAGATTTGATCATGCTGTCACAAGGCTATGGATTTTACTCAATGTCAGGCGTTGTCGTGACAGAACTCAGAAATGCAGAACTCGGCAGTATCGCCCTGATGAATGACCTGTTTAGAGAAATTTTTGCCATCTTACTGATGTATTGTATGGGTTGGAGATATCCAAGATCGGCCATTTCCGCAGCGGGTGCAACTGCGATGGATGTGACTCTGCCGATGGTTAAACAGGCCTGTGGGCATGATTTTATTCCACATGCCATGGTCAGTGGTTTTATTTTGTCACTGTTAGCACCAGTCATGGTGAGTGTACTGGCAGCGATTTAATTACTTTATCACTTTCTCAATCTCACTAAATTCCTCTTTTATAAAGAGGAACTCTCCTCCCTGATTCAGTTTAAAAGCAGAATTTTAAAACGAAGCACAAGCAAGTAGGCCGAGAGGGCTGACTAAAAACTTAAATCAATATCACTTAAGGCATCGCCTACTGTTTCAATAACATCCGAAACAAGACTGATGGCATCAGATGCCAAACTGACCACATCGATCCCCGCTGTCCGATCTGCTGAGCTTGCCTGCTGTTGTTGCTATTCTTGTTGCTTAAGCTGTTCTGCCTGTTGAATATTTTGAATCACGTCATTCTGTACTTTTTCTAATTGTGGTTCAGATGAAGTCATCATTTTTCCTTTTTATTTTATAACCATTTTTTCAATATATAAAAAAAGCCTTTCGACTGAAAGGCTTTTTGTCATTCAAACCGTATTAAAGCGTTGCCAAAATATCTTTCAAAGTCTGACGCATATTTTTAGACTGGGTAATCGGGCGACCAATTACCAGATGTGTTGAGCCATCTAGCATTGCCTGTTTCGGTGTCACAATACGTTTCTGGTCATCTGCATTCGACCCTTCTGGACGAATGCCGGGTGTCACTAATGCAAAGTCTTTTCCAATCGTTTCACGTAACATTTTCGCTTCTTGAGCTGAGCAAACCACCCCATCTAGACCACTGTCTTTTGTCAGTTGTGCCAGACGTTTTACATGCTCATTTGGCTCAATATCCAGACCAATATCTTTCAAGTCTTCACGGCCCATTGACGTCAATACAGTCACTGCAATCAACTGAGTTTTATAATTACCCGCTTGCAAACGCTCTACACAGGTTTCCATCATCTTGCGGCCACCTGAGGCATGCACATTGACCATCCACACACCCAAATCTGCTGCCGCGCATACTGCCTGTGCTGTTGTATTTGGAATATCATGAAATTTCAGATCCAGAAATACATCAAAGCCTCTATCTTGAAGTGCTTTGACAATAATTGGACCTTCATGGGTAAATAACTCTTTACCAACTTTAAGTCGACACAAGGCAGGATCTAACTGTTCTGCAATGGCTAAGGCATCAAATTGGCTTTTGGCATCTAGTGCGACGATGATACTCAAGAGATTACCCCTTCATATAGGCAAAAAATAAGCCCATTATAATGGGCTTTGATTTTCATTGGTAATATCTAATACAGTTTTTTCATGCCGGGTATGGGCTGCTGCTTCAGCGGCCATTAACTTGGCTGTATTCAACTGTTCCTTACGTAGATGTTCAATGTCTTTACGCAGTCGTTTAATTTCCCAATTCGTCTGAAAAACCCGGAAGATCTGAACGCCCAATAACAGGCCCAAAACGACACCTAAAGATAACGTGAGGAGAAGTAATAATCCCAGGCGCATTGCGGGAACTTGAGTAAATAACAAGTCCACTGACAATTCGGTACCGTTTTGCAAAACCAAAGCTAATGAATAACCAAACAGTACCAATAAAAGAATGACCAGAACGTAACGCATGAACACCCCGCAAAATATTTACAATTATTTTTGTGCAGACTCGTTCACAGCGTCACGAAGTGCCTTGCCTGGTTTAAAGTGCGGAACTGCTTTTGCAGCCACTTCTACTGATTTACCAGTTTTAGGGTTACGACCTACGCGCGGTTCACGGTGATGCAATGCAAAACTACCAAATCCACGAATCTCGATACGATTGTCAGTTGATAATGCTTCTATCATTTGATCAATCATAATTTTAACTGCTTCTTCCACTAAAGGCTCAGCCAAATGCGGATTTTTTAACGCAATACGCTCTATTAAGTCAGACTTATTAAGTGCTTCAGTAGTCATCTGCGACCTCTTTAATTATCAAGCTACTTGGGATCTATTTCCCGATAATAACCTGTTTAAATACAAAACGGTAGCGCAATAATTAAATACTACGCTACCGTTTACAGTATTTGTATAAAAAGTATTAGTTAACTTACATTAACAATACAATTCAAACGCTTACTTAGTTGCCCATTTGAGCTTTGATCAGGTCACCAATCGTCTTAGGACCATTGTCTTGACCAACAGGAGCTGTTTTCAAGTTAGCAACTGCTTCTTTCTCTTCAGCTTCGTCTTTCGCTTTGATAGACAAGTTGATTGCGCGAGATTTACGATCTACGTTGATGATCTTCGCTTCAACTTCTTGACCAACTTCAAGGAACTTAGTTGCATCTTCAACGCGGTCGCGGTTGATTTCAGATGCTTTCAGAGTCGCTTCAACTTCGTCAGCTAACTTAACAGTAGCGCCTTTAGCGTCAACTGCAGTTACAGTACCTTTAACCAACGCACCGCGTTCGTTAGCAGCAAGGAAGTCATTGAACGGATCGTTGTTCATTTGCTTGATGCCAAGGCTGATACGGTTGCCTTCAGCGTCTACAGAAAGGATAACTGCTTCAACAGTGTCGCCTTTCTTGTAACGACGAATCGCTTCTTCGCCTTGTTCGTTCCAAGAAATATCAGACAAGTGAACTAGACCGTCGATACCGCCTGGCAAACCGATGAAGATACCGAAGTCAGTGATAGATTTGATCGTACCAGAAACTTTTTCGCCTTTGTCGTGATCTTTAGCAAACTCTTCCCATGGGTTAGCACGAGTTTGTTTGATACCAAGAGAAATACGACGACGTTCTTCATCAACTTCAAGAACCATAACATCAACTTCGTCACCAATCTGAACAACTTTAGATGGGTGGATGTTTTTGTTCGTGTGATCCATTTCTGAAACGTGTACTAAACCTTCAACGCCTTCAGCGATTTCAGCGAAACAACCGTAGTCAGTCAGGTTAGTTACGCGCGCTTTAACGATTGAACCTTTAGGGTAACGGTTCATGATCGCTAACCATGGATCTTCGCCAAGCTGTTTAAGACCTAGAGAAACACGGTTACGTTCGCGGTCGAATTTAAGTACTTTAACAGTAACTTCTTGACCCACTTCAACAACTTCTGAAGGGTGCTTGATACGTTTCCAAGCCATGTCAGTGATGTGAAGAAGACCATCAATACCGCCAAGGTCAACGAATGCGCCGTAGTCAGTAAGATTTTTGATCGTACCAGTAACTGTTTGACCTTCTTCAAGCTGAGCAAGAAGAGCTTCACGGTCAGCTGAAGATTCAGCTTCCATAACAGCACGACGTGAAACAACAACGTTGTTACGTTTAGCGTCAAGTTTGATTACTTTGAATTCTAACTCTTTGCCTTCTAGGTGAGTAGTATCACGAATAGGACGAGTATCAACTAAAGAACCTGGAAGGAACGCACGTACTGGACCGATGTCAACAGTGAAACCACCTTTAACTTTACCAGAGATAACACCAGTAACGATTTCGCCGTCTTCAAAGATTTTTTCAAGTTTAGTCCAAGTTTCTGCGCGTTTAGCTTTTTCGCGAGAAAGAACTGTTTGACCCATACCGTTGTCAAGTGCTTCAACAACTACGTCTACAGTGTCGCCAACTTGAACTTCAAGTTCGCGCTGTTCATTTAAGAACTCAGCACGGTCAACAACGCCTTCAGATTTAAGGCCAGTGTCAACAGTTACCCAATCAGAGTCAATGCTTACTACAACGCCCTGGATAACTGCACCCTTTTCAACGTTGAGGTTTAATTCGCTTGCTTCAAAGAGGGCTGCAAAAGATTCGGTCATGATATTTCCGATAAAGTCAGCGGTCTTGGATCAGACAAGGCCGGTTTAATTAAGCATCTACATAGTCCATATAAAACTGATCAAGCTATGCGTTTGCTGATAAAATTGGGTTAATTTGCTAACTGCTGATCCACATAAGTGGTCATCAGCTGGAATACTTCATCGATATTCAAATCTGAACTATCAATAATGTAAGCATCATCCGCAGGCTTGAGTGGAGCGACAGCGCGTTCCGTATCTCGTTTATCGCGAGCGATGATATTAGCTAAAATGTCGCTTATTTTAACATCCAGTCCCATGCCCTGCAACTGCTTTACACGTCTTTGCGCGCGTGATTCAGCCGAGGCCGTCAAATATATTTTTGCCTGAGCATTCGGGAAGATACTTGTCGCCATATCACGTCCGTCTGCTACCAGACCAGGCGCCTGTGCAAAGGCATGCTGACGTGAAACCATCGCTGTTCTAAGCTCAGGAATTGCTGCAACTTTTGAAGCAAACTCTCCTACCCGTTCAGTTCGAATAGTTTGGGACACATCTTCACCATCCAGCCACACCTGCACCCCGGTGTCGGTACTGACAAACTGGATATCTAAATTTGTTGCGATTTGTACGCATTCTGGCAATTTCGTGTCTAGCGAATCCAGCAAATCATGGTGATGCAATGACAAACCCAAAAGGCGGTATAAAGCACCAGAATCCAATAAGTGAAACTGATAATGTGCAGCCAGTTTCGCTGCTAACGTGCCCTTGCCAGACCCACTTGGACCATCAATGGTAATAATTTGAACTGTCATTGCTTTCCCGTTGTTGTTTAAACAGATTTTGCGAGTTTTGTCAGGCCTAGTTTAATCGCTGCCTGTAACTGTGCAAGGATTAATTTACTCACAAAAGGCGCACGTGCCTGCAATTCAATCGTATAAGTTACTAACGTTTTGTCATCAGCCAGTGCTTCAAATTCAATAATGCCTAAATGATGCTTGATCAATGGATTTTTAATAATCTGATATTCGATGCGATTATTTGGCTCGAACAAGGTAATTTGTTCTTTCAGCGGCTTCACTGGCCCCATACCCATTGCACGTACTGAACCGAGTCCATCAGGATATTCAGCATCCGCAGAATCCTTGATTCGTTCGACCTGCATCGGTGCGAAGGCAATATTATAGGTGGCATGCTTGGACATCAAATTGAAGACATCATCAAGGGCTGCCGGGAATTCTTTTTTTACTTGAATGCTGTTCATTATTGTTCCTGAAGATTGCAGATATTTGAAAGTAAGCAAATTTTAGCGGATAAAGCAGATTTATTTCTGCGTATTTAATAACTTTTCTTGTAACTTGAGTTCTCGTTTCTGCTCGCGGCGCAACTTAAAAAATGCACTCAGCTGTTCAGAGCATTGCTGCTGCATGCAGCCTGCCTCGAAAGAAAATACGTGATTATAATAACCGGTTTCAAACAGTTGACGCGCACTCACCAGTGAGCCTGCTTTCGCTTCAAATGCCCCAAATACTACCCGTGAGACCCGCGAATGCACCAGCGCACCGACACACATGGTGCACGGCTCAAGAGTCACATAGAGCACCGCATCATCAGGTAAACGATAATTTTGGATGTTTTGACAGGCATCACGTAGTGCAACAATTTCAGCATGTGCAGTCGGATCATTTAATGTGATGGGCGCATTAAACCCTTGGCCAATGATCTGATCCTGACTAACGATAATTGCCCCGACAGGGATTTCTCCCTGTGCAGCAGCAAGTGCAGCCTGCTCGTAAGCACGCTGCATCCAGTATTCATCTGTAAATTGTATTTCGGACATTGAGGCTTAAATCACACCATAATGCTTGAGCAGCTCATTCCAGCTTTCGATAGTCGTAACTGGAGGATTCCCAGCCAGGATACCTTTTAAGCTCATATCTGCACCTTTTTTCCACTCAGGACTAAGGTCTTTATCGACCAGACGTGCGCGCACACCTTCGACAAAGTCATGATGACGGATTTTCCAGTCAGAAATTTGAACTTCTAGTTCGAAAACTTCATTCCAGGAATGTACCTGCTTACCCCATTGCCATAATAACCAGGTCAAGGCTGCGGTGGTGGGTGAACCTTTTTTCAGATTTTCACTGGCCTGACGTAACCAGTCACTGCGCGCATCACTCAGGCCAATAATCGACTCATAATCATGCTCGAAGTTGATACCACGGCAAACACTATGAATCACATCCAGAGAGTTTTGCAGCGGTCCCGGGCCGACCGGACGGTGCATGCTATTCAGGGTGTCATCAATGGCACGGAAATCACCCGCAGGATAATGCTCCCAGTCGATATTAATGACTTTATCCAAAACTGAATCACGCTGTGTATCACAAATATGCGTTGCCCAGCCAATCCCATAAGCACCAGCAGCAGTCATGATTGATCCGGTCAAGCCAGTAAATAGACCAATCGCACCACGATCTGCCAGAAAGCGGGTTGCACCCACGTCTGGATACAAACCGATATTAATTTCAGGCATTGCCAAACGTGAATACGGCGTCACTAAACGGAAAGGCGCTGCCATAAACAGGCCCAAGCCACCGCCCATCACATAACCTTCACCCCAGACTAAAACAGGTTTGGCATAATTATGCAATAACAGATCAAGTGCATATTCTTGTTCAAAGAACTTATTGGCGGCCGCGACTTCGTCATTAATCACTAACTGACGCAGTTTACGCACATCCCCACCCGCACAGAACGCTTTCGGTGTGGTTGAATCCAGCCAGATGGCTTTTACGCTGTCATCATGATGAAAGTCCTGAAATACTTCCAATAATGCGGAAGCAATCGATTCATCGAGAGCATGCAAAGATTTCGGGCGATTTAAACGAACGATACGCCAACCATTGTGCGCTTCTTCAACAATTAAATCCGGATGATAATGTTTAGTAAGGGGAGAGTATTTCATGCGTCCAGCTGCCAATCTATAGGCTCAATGCCATGTTGTTTGAGGTAATTATTCGATTTTGAAAATACTTTACAACCAAAAAAACCACCACGGTTTGCGGCCAAAGGCGATGGATGTGCTGCCTTTAACACGAGATGCTTGTCTTGATTGATGCGCTGTCCTTTACGCTGTGCGTATGCGCCCCAAAGAATAAAGACAATATGTTCACGCTGTTCATTTAATACATCAATGACGTGATCAGTAAACTCTTCCCAACCGCGCTTTTGATGCGAAGTCGGCTGACCTGCTTCAACGGTCAATACTGCATTTAACAGAAGCACACCCTGCTCTGCCCAATGCGTCAAGTCACCATGCTTCGGTCTTTCAACCCCGACATCAGCATGTAACTCATGAAAAATATTACGCAAAGATGGTGGTAATGCAACCCCCTTTTGTACGGAAAAACTTAATCCATGCGCCTGATTTGGGCCATGATAAGGATCTTGCCCTAAAATCACCACTTTCACCCGATCTAGCGGCGTGGTATTCAAAGCATTAAAAATCAGATGATTGGGAGGATAAATGATTTTATCTGCTTTTTTTTCTTCAACGAGAAACGCTTTTAATTCATCCATTTTCGGACTGAGCAAAAATTCACTCAATCCATATTTCCAGCTTTCATCCAACTGAACTTTATTCAGCTTGGCCAGTTGCTGTTCATTTAAAGACATTCTTCAATCCTAAATCTATGTCAATGGATTTAAAGTCACGCAGACTTTAAATCTGTACCTGTAAATCTACTGTAGGGTTATGAAATGGCGTGCCCTGTTTGAGCTTGGCAAACATGTCCGGATCTGTCCATTCAGCTTGCACCTGTTCAGAGAACTCAAGTTGTTCCAGGCTCAGAATCCCCATTTGTTCATTTTGAATATCTTCTAAAAAACTTTGTGCATAGCCGGTGTCGGTTTCATGCACAATCACAGAATAGACTTCGACATCACCTTCGCCATTTTGAGTCACGGTCGATGCCAGCACTTGCTGTGCCAGAAAGAAGAAAATACGTGAAAACTGCTCTGCTGATGGCGATACCGGCAAAGACACCCAGCGCGCGCTGAAATTCTTGCAGGCCTGAATATATTCCGGATCGTCATTTTGCCAGAAGCAGATAGCATGATCGAAAGAATCAAAAAAATCCTTAATCACACCTTTAAGCAGACCAAAGTCATAGACCATTTGACCATGATCTAGCTTCGAGGCTTTTAGTAATAACTCGACTTTATAACTATGGCCATGGATCGAACGCTTACAGCGATCTGACGTGCAGTTACGCACAATATGAGCATTCTCAAACTTAAATAACTTACGAATTAACATATGCCGTAATGTCGTCAAAAAATAGGTGAATTAATTTTGATTATAAAGCAAAAGTAAGGCTTTGAGGATTAATTTTGCTATTTAGCATGATAGGGAAAAGGCATCAGCCCGGCATTTGCGCTTATACAGTCTGTACAATTCATGAGCTAAAATTAAAATGGCGCCATGCTACGATAGGCTACATAAACCTGTTTGTCCTGACGAACCAGATCACTGCTGAATTGGCGCTTACGCTCACTTAAAACCACTTCGATTCGGGCTTTAAAATAATTGGATTGAACCCCAAGCAGGCTGTTAAATAGATTACGCTTATCCGCATCAACCTGAGCAAAAGGCTCCAGTGACCACAGGTCAGTCACATTGGAAAAGTGTTCCAAGTTGGCCTGACGCTGATCCAGCAATTGCTGCACTGCATTCACATCCAGCTTTTCATCCATACTAGCCAAAAGAAAAGCTGAAGCGGTATTAATATTGACCAGGCTCTCCTGCACCGGTGCAGTACTCAGATAAGGTGCTATCAGCTTATATTTATTCTCTTCAAAACCGCGTACCAGCTTTAATTCTTCTACGCTGTGAAATTTTGCATTCGGTGGCAAAGCAGCATTGGGCAAGCCTTGATAATAGTTAGATTCAGCGCCCATGCCCCCACTGACCAGCTCGTCTGCATCCTGCCAGTCAATGACTGCTTCACTCAGCTGTACCGGCAAACCGGTACGTTTTAAAATCAGCTCGAACCATGTTTTGGCATTTTCATTGACTGTGCCTTCGGCAGTGATCAGGCTATTTAAATTAAACTTTCCCGATTCATCCTGCACAATTCCGGAGACATAACCGTCATCTACCGGAAAAGCCGGCATGGGTTGCGCCCAGGTTTCCTGCAGATGGTCGACCTCTGCAGCATTTTCAGCATCATCGACCAGCAATTCAGAAAAAAAGGCCTCGGCACTTTTGGCATACATGAGAGACTGGTTTTGTCGCATTAAATAAGCAGTGCTTTCAGCAGTTGCAGCCTGACGCTGGGCAATCGTGGCAGCCAAAATAGTCGCTAGCGCTACCATCACCAGAATGGTAATCAGTGCAATGCCCTGCTGCTGCTTGATCATGATCGCTTTATTCATTTTCATTTCTTATTATTCTGAGCTGGGTTGACCGGTGTTCTGAGTATCAAGCAAAAAGTCCGTATTTAATAAACTGAACATCCATTCATAGCTAACGCCATTCACGGTTAAATTGATTTTAATCCCTTTAGGCAAACGCTGTTTATGCTCTAACAGATTCAGATCAGCAGAAGCATCTGGCCATTGCGTGAGCTCATTCGGATTGAGTACGACGATCTGGAATTGTTCTACTTCCGACAATAAAACACTGGATTCTGGCTGATCTTGACCTGTCTGATTCAGATTCCGGTATTTCAGGCGATAAAGCTTCTGCTCATCGGCTCGATACTGATATTCAATGCGCTCATCTGGGGAAATCCCTTCTTCCAAAGGATCAGTTACCCCGGTTTTACTGAAATTAAAGCGTCCGTTCTGCAGCACTAGAGCCGGTTGAATATCCCCATTGATGTTGGCCGTTAAGGGGACTGTCTGTACGGTATCTCGCAGAATCTGCTGATAGGTTTGTTGTAACTGACCTAGACGCTGTTCATGAATCACATTCTGATCTTTAGTTTTGACAATATAATCAAAAACTTTCCAGCCCAAAGCAGACAGCACCGCAAAGATCGCAATTGCGACCATTAATTCAACCAGGGTAAATCCTTTAGGCTTCATGGAGTATTGTTCATGCGATGATTAAAGAACATCAGGTTACTGATGCCAGACTCAACCTGACCACTGTCCTGATTAACCAGACTCACCTGCAGCTCGATCCGTTGTACATTCGGACTAACCGTCGGTTCACTGCGTTTATCGATCTGCCAGGTTTCACCTTGCTGGGTCAGCTGTTTGGAAGCCGTCCCTTCCATCCATTCCTGATTAATTTCCATTTGTGCCACTTCATTTAAGGCAACAAATTGGGCCTTGGTACGTAGAATAGCATTCGAGGTCGACTGGGTATATTGCATTGCGACTTTGGTCAGGGTCATGGCTGCGGTCGCAAAAATTGCCAAGGCCACCATAACTTCCAACAAAGTAAAACCTGAGGCACGATTAAGTCGAGTAACACTCGACCGTGCCGCAAGTCCGAAAGCTATGCTTGAGGAGCAGCGATAAACAAAACAACGTTTCGTCCGAGCGCAAGATGACGAACCGTGTTCGGAGTGCACACGATTAAGCCGAGTAATACTCGGCCTGATAGCACCAAATCCAGTATTCTGCTTGAAATATCTAGATTTCATTGATTTTACCCAAATGATCAATCTCAATCGCAGCACCCACTTCACGGTCTTCTAAAAAGAACTGAATCCGCACCGGTTTGACTTCACCATTGCCGAGCCAGATCAATTGAGGTGAATTTGCCTGAGTCAGATCACGATTTTGTGCATTGGCATAACGCTGCTGTTCCAGTGCCTGAATCTGAAAGGAAACATGATCAGGTAAATTACGCAATTTAAAATCTGCATAACTTTGCCATTTTTCATTTTGCAGGTTCGGTTCATTCTGCGCTGCTGAACGATATTCTATAATTCCATAACGAAATGGCGTGACATCTGTTGCTGGCTGAACGTCAAGCGCGAGTATTCTAGACTGGTCATTGGCCTCGCGTAGCACCCGTTGTAAGTCCACCAATAAAATTTCACGCGCCTGCATCGCTTTGCGCTGATCGACACCACTGGTATTGAGCAGCACTAGTGACGCCATAATCCCCATAATCACAATCACCACCATCAATTCGATGAGGGTAAAGCCACGAACTGCACTGTGAGATGATCTGATCATACTAAGCTCTAACCTTAGGCAAACTGCTCGGCAGAATGCACCTGCTTTGGCAAAGCCAGTGCTTGATCGATATAGGCCACGCGCAAGGTATCGCGTGAACCCAGATAACGCTGATAAAAACTGGAATTGAGAATTGCAGCGGCGCCATGGGTCAGTGACCAGATCGACGCCAGATAGTCACGCACCGACATGCGGCTATGAATTGAAACCAGATAACTTTCTGTCATGCGGATGATCAGGCGTAAACGCTGTTTGCGTACCTGATACAGTTCACTGAATAGATGCTGAATTCCCACGCCAGTCGTCGACAGACGTTCTTCAATCTGATGGAACAGCACCGTACGTTCCGGATGATGTAAATGGTGCAACATAAAGAAGGCCAGATGTTCAGGAAAAACTTTATCACTATCCTGAATCATTTCCAGCAACATGCGCTCATTACGGATAATCAGCAACATATACAGTTCATCTTTACTCTGAAAATGTTTATAGAGTGTCCCTTTGGCCAGATCAAGTTCAGCAGCAAGCGCATCTAGCGTCATTCCTGCTTCACCATTTTCCAGCAGGAGCTGCTCTGCGACTTGAAAAATCAAGGTTTCTCTTGCTCGAAACTGAGCCTGACGATCCATCTTCACCCTATAAACTCTCTTGTACTTTATATAACTTTATTTACTTTAAATTTAGAAGATTTTCAAAGTTCTGCTTTGTGATAGAAGCCATTTCTTCTAGCGACTTATCATATACATCACAAAGCGCTTTGGCTACATAAGGAACGTATTTAGGTTCGTTAGATTTACCACGATATGGCATCGGCGCAAGATAAGGACTATCGGTTTCAATCAGTACACGATCCAGCGGAACCTGTTTGGCCACATCGCGCAGATCCTGGGCATTTTTAAACGAGATAATCCCGGAAAATGAGACATAATAACCGCAGTCTAAAACCGCTTTGGCAGTTTCCCAATCTTCAGTAAAGCAATGCAAGATGCCATGCGTGGATTTTTCCGCACGAATAATATCCACGGTATCATGCTTGGCAGCACGGGTATGTACCACCACCGGTTTCTTGGTCATTTGCGAAGCATGGATATGACGGGCAAAGCAGGCTTTTTGTTCTTCGACAAAATCTGTACTGTGATAATAATCCAGACCGGTTTCACCGAGTGCCCAGACTTTTTCAGGCTGTGCCAGCTCGACCAGATATTCGGTCGTGGCACGCGCCATGGTCGCAGCATCTTCGCAAGGATGTACCCCGACGGTATAACCGACATCCGGGTGACGCGCGGCAATTTTCGCCAGCGCGATATGATCATCCAGATCGACCGAGATACTCATGAACCTGGATACACCCGCTTCACGAGCCTGAGCCAATGCCTGATCCAGATCACCATGATATGGTGTCAAATCAAGCAGGGTTAAATGACAATGAGTATCTACAAACACGATGCGTTCCTACCAAGGGTAAATTAACTACATAGTGTAACTTTTACGTCCTTCAGATTTAAGACCTGCAACCAGACGATCTGCTTCATTTTTAAAATAAACGCCTTTTTCACCGCTTAACTGGATGCCAAAGCCTTGTGGCTTGATGCCATTCTGCTTTTGCGAGACCCAGATGACTTTACCGGTTAAAGGAATTTTCTGGGTCTGGTCAGGCAAAGTCGTCAATACAAAAACCTCTTCGCCCAGTTTGACCGGCTGCTTGGAAGGAATAAAAAGCCCACCACCCACAACATAAGGCATATAGCTGGCAAACAGTGTTTCAATGTCAGGAATATTGGCCTGAATAATACCGCCCATACGTGGTTGCATGTGATTTCCCCTTAATTAAAGATTCATCAGCTTGATAAACAATTCATCAATAACCAGATTGCTTTGGACATTCTGTTCAAGGAATTGTTTAGCGCGCTGAAAATCTTCATAAATTTTAAAAAGTGCTTCTAATGAATATTGTTCGGCAAGTACATTGAATTCAAGGTCAGTGTTTTTCACCGTCTGATTTAGCTTGACACAAATTAAATCGGACAACAAGTATTCAAACATTTGAGCAAAGTCACCAAAATTCAGGTTTTTATTCCATTTGGTCGCAATTGCCATCGGCATATTTTTTTGCATGACCAGTTTTTGCCAGTCTTGCAGGAATTCCTGACGTAGTGGCAGCCAGGCACTTTGTGCAATCTCTAGTGCCTGTAACGGCATCTGATTGGACAGGTTCATCAATAACTGTTGTTGGCTAGCACCTGCATCTGGGAGCTGATTCTGGACATAATCGCTAAATTGTTCTGCGGAAATCCGGTCCAAAGCAAAATGCTGCAAACGACTGCGTATAGTCGCGGGCAATTTTAAATAATGATTCGCCAGTAAAATAATGACCGTATTATCACCGGGTTCTTCCAGTGTTTTGAGTAAGGCATTGGCAGAGGCAATATTCAAGGCTTCTGCCGGCTCAATCACAATCACGCGCCAGCCATCTACAGTCTGTTGCACAAAAGGCAGCAGATCGCGAATCTTCTCGATCTTGATTTTGGCATTCTGTTTTTTATTGTCGTCATCGGTACTGATATGCACATAGTTGGGATGGGTGTCTGCCTTTAACCATTGACAGCTACTGCATTCACCACATGGCCCGGCAGGCTGACGATTCAGGCATAACACCCAAGCCAGAAACTGTTGGGTAAACGCTTCTTTACCACAGCCTTTTTTTCCATAAAACAATAAACCATGTCCAAGCTTAGGAAAGCGCCCGGTCAGGGTTTCCCAAACCTGTTGCTGCCATGGATAGATATGTGCATTGACATCAAAAGGCATGTATTTGACTCTTCTTAGGCAAAATGGGAAAGATCCATCTGATTCAGGCGATCCAGATCTTCCTGAGTATCTACCCCTGGCGGCAAATTGGCTTCAGCCACCGCAATGGCAATACGGTGTCCATTTTCCAGTACCCGTAACTGTTCTAGAGATTCCAGTTTCTCCAGCACACCCATTTCCCAGGTCACATATTCTTGCAACAGTTTTACCCGATAGGCATATAGACCTAAATGACGATAGGCCTGATCATGCAGCTTCGGTTCAGCGAGTTTCGCGCCATCACGGTCATAAGGAATGGTAGCACGGCTAAAATACAGTGCCTGCTGCTGTTTTGACATTACGACTTTTACAATGCTGTCGCGTTTGAATTCATCCAGTTGATGGATCGGCTCACATAGCGTCGACATGGAAGATTCAGGCTGATCTTCCAAGAGTTGAGCAACCTGTTTTACCAGTTGCGCCGGCAGTAAAGGTTCATCCCCCTGTACATTGACAATGATGTCATCACTGGCCCAGCCTTTAGTTCGAGCCACTTCACTCAAGCGGTCTGTGCCTGAAGGATGATCCGCTGAGGTAATCACCACATCAATGCCTTCAGCACGGCAAACGGCTGCAATACGCTCATCATCAGTTGCCACACACAGATCGTCAAAACCTTGCACTTTTTTGGCTTGGTCCACTACCCGCAGAATCATGGGACGACCATGAATTTCCAGCAAAGGTTTACCCGGTAAACGTGAACTGGCGAAACGTGCAGGAATAACAATGTGTTTCATAATGAATGAGCCTTAAGAAATTTGAATACCGTATTGTTGTAACTGTTGCTGCAAGACTGTATAGCAGGCTGGCGATAGGACTGCATCGACTGGCACCACCCAGATATCCTGTTTAAAATCTGGATATTGTTTAAGTAGCGCCATAATTTTTATTGCGTCTTTTTCAGTGGTAATAATCGGATTGTTATCATCGAACTGTAAATCTTCAATGTCATAGTCATGATGGTCTGGAAACTCATGACACTGAAATTGTTCTATGCCTAAATTTTGCAAGGTCTGATAAAACCGCTGTGGAAAGCCAATGCCGACTACCGCATAAAAAGCCGCTTGAGGATCAAAGATTTTATTGTTGTCCTGATTAAGCAAATAAGGCTGTGATGCAGCCAGATGCATATGCAGTTCAGAGCTTGGGTTAGCCGAATGCTCAATTACGGTTCCCGTTTTCAAACGGGTCACTGGTTCACGTAGATAACCTTCTGGAAGCAGTTTCTGATTACCCAGACCGCGATTATTATCCAGCACAATCCACTCAATCTGGCGATTCAAGGCCCAATGCTGCAGGCCATCATCACAGATAATCAGATCCAGTTCATGTTTGTGCAGCAATAACTCGATACTTTTCTGCCGGTTGGGACCAACTGCCATCGGCACGCCTGTTGCCTGTACAATCAAAGCAGGCTCATCTCCGACAATCTCCGGCAAGGTATTAAAGTCGACATAGGCAGGAAATGGACCTTGGCCGCCATAGCCTCGACTGATCACGCCTACCCGAACATTTTTCTCGGTTAAATAATCCACCAGATGAATCAACAAAGGTGTTTTACCGCTACCACCGACTGTGATGTTACCAATTACCATAACGGGAATTGGTGCACTATAACTTTTTTTAATGCCTTTTTGATAAAGCCAGTGATTGCTGACAAAACCCAGGCGATATAACCATGACAAAGGACGCAGCACCACCAGCCACTTTGCCTGTGCATTCCAAGCATCCTGAATGATTTGTGCCAGTGCCATAAGTTACTGTTCCTCAAAGTTACGCTGATGCAACTGATAATAAGCACCATGTAGCGCAATCAGTTCGGCATGACTGCCCTGCTCAACAATACGGCCCTGATCCATGACCACAATACGATCCGCGTTTTCAATCGTCGATAAACGGTGTGCAATTACGATGGTCGTACGGTCCTGCATGGCTTTATCAAAGGCACGCTGAATAAAGTATTCCGACTCGTTATCCAGCGCACTGGTCGCTTCATCCAGAATCAGGATAGAGGCATTTTTCAAAATTGCGCGTGCGATCGCGATGCGCTGACGCTGGCCACCAGACAGGTTTAAACCCTGGGCACCCAGCTGAGTATCATAACCTTGCGGCAATGCCATAATAAAATCATGCGCATAGGCTGCCTTTGCTGCCGCGATAATATCTTCATCGGAAGCACCTTCGAGCTGACCATAAGCAATATTTTCACGCACGGTACGGTTAAACAGCACCACTTGCTGGTTCACCATAGCAATCTGGGTTCGCAAGGCGGTAATTTCAAAATCTTCAATCGGTTTCTGATCCAGCAAGATCTGCCCAGAAGTTGCATCCTGATAACGCACCAGCAGATTCACCAGAGAACTTTTTCCTGCACCAGAACGTCCTACCAGCGCTACTGTTTCACCGGCCTTGACCTGCAAATTAAAGTCATGAATAGCACGATGGCCATCATCATAAATCAAGTTGACATCTTTAAACTCGATATCGCCTTTCAGGCTATCCGTTAAAGTCCCGGTATTTTTTTCTTCAGGCATATCCAGCAATTCAAATACCGAATGAGCCGCAGCCATACCACGTTGAATTTTTTCATTGATATCCGTCAAGGCTTTGATCGGTCTTGCCAGCATACCCGCCGCAGTAATATAAGCGACAAATTCACCCGCAGAGGTATCACCCAGAATTTGCGGACGCAAGGCAATAAACATCACAATACTCAGTGAAATCGACATGATCAGCTGAACCACAGGACTATTCAACTGTTGTACAGCGACCATTTTCAAGCCACGACGCAAGTTTTCCAGCGAGTTCTGTTTAAAGCGTTCCTGCTCATAACTTTGCCCTCCAAAACCCTTGACGATCAGGTTGGCATTCACCGTTTCCTGCACCACATGGTTTACATCACCCATGGTGTCTTGCACTTGCTGCGATAATTTACGCATCCGTCTTGCAGCTTTACTGATAATAAAGCCAATGACGGGTGCAAAAATCAGGATACACATGGTCAGACGCCAGTTGGTATACAACAGGTAGCCTAATAATGCCAGAGTGATCAAACCTTGTTGCAACAAGGTTCTTAAAGCTTCAGTTGAAGCAGCAGTTAGCTGTTCAACGTTATACATGATTTTGGCAGTAATATGCCCGCTGGTATTATCCAGATAATACTGGGACGGTAAACGCAGCAATTTTGCAAAAACTTCCTGACGGATGTTGAATACCAGATTCCGGGAAATTACCGCAGTAAAATATCCACCCATGAACAAACCCAGGCCCCGGAAGAACATGAGTATGACCACTAAAAACGGGAAAAGTGATGTGAAACTCTGGTCTTTATTTTGAATCGCCTCAATAATATATTCTAGTAATTTAGCGACAGAGACTTCCGTAGCGGCATTAATAGAAAAACCCAGCAGGACAAGCAATGCAATGCCCCAAAACGGTTTTAAATAACTTAAAAGGCGAAGATAGACCTTAAAATCGTGCTTCACTAATAACCTCGGGAGGGTACTTTGGTACTGATATTAATATTTACAAAGCCGAGCTGCCCGGCCACATCCATGACACGAATCACGTCCTGATGGCTGGCTTTTGCGTCAGCTGCAATAACAAATATTAAATCACGGCGTTCATTAGAAATCTGTTTAATTGCAGTATTTAAATCCGCGACTTCCTTACTGGCCAAGGATTGACCATTGACTGCGTAATGACCATTGGCATCCACAATCACTTCAACTTTCTGATCATAGCTTTTAGGCGGTACACCTTGCGCATCCGGCAAGGTCAGATTCATTCGGCTCATTTGGCTAAATGTCGTCGATAACAGCAAAAAGACCAGAATAAACAGCAGACAATCAATCATCGGTGTCAGATTAATATGTACATCTTCCACCTGGTTGCGTTTGAATTTCATCATCCGCCTCCTAGCTGGCTTTTTGCATGTCTTGGTCTATGTCTGCATGATTGCGATAAAAAAGATCCGCATGAAACAAAGTCGCTTGCTGTTCAAGTTCAGCCACATATTCCTGAACCAGACGCTGAAAATAACGATGGGCAAACAGTGCAGGAATTGCAATCAGCATACCGGCTGCTGTGGTAATTAAAGCCTTGGAAATACCGGGCATCATCAAGACCGGATCACTTCCAGTTCCCACATCGATCATCAGGAAAGACTCAATAATCCCAAGTACAGTCCCCAACAAACCGAGTAAGGGTGCAACTGCACTCAGCGTACCCAGAAAATTAATATTTTTTTCCAGATACCCGATTTCCTGTGAAGCCGCTACTTCCATCTGCGCGCGAGCATACTGCTCACCCTGCTGTTTAGTCGCATAACCTGCGGTAAATACCCGACCCAAAGTACTACGCTTTAAGGCCGCACTTTGATTCATTTTTTGCATGACTTGTGCAGCATTTTGCGACGAACCCATTAACAGAGTCAACGGAAGTACTGCGTTCTTTTTCAGGCGAATCAGGCGTTCGATCGAAATCGCCAGCATAAAGATAGAACACAAGACCAATGGGAGCATGAGCCAGCCACCTGCTTTAACCAATTCCCACATCTAATTTATTCCCCAATAAAAAAATATATAAATTATTCATCTTCTAAAATAGAAAGAATGCCATCCAGCTCTTCTAAAGAGTGATAGCTAATAACCAGTTTCCCTTTACCTTGCTTGTTATAGTCAATTTTAACATCTGCACTGAAACGCTCTGAAAGGCGCTGAGTCAATTGCTGAATATCCGGTGCTACAGCTTCTTTTACTTTTTCTTGTTTAGGTGTATTGAAATCACGAACTAACTGCTCGGTTTGACGAACAGACAGACTTTTTTCAATTACGATATCTGCAACTTTGAGCTGATCTTTAGCTTTTAAGGTTAAGATCGCACGTGCATGCCCCATATCCAGCAAACCCTGCTGCATAAAGTCTTTCACTTCTTCTGCCAGGCTAAGCAGGCGAAGTAGGTTACTCACTGTCGTACGCGCTTTACCCACGGTATCTGCAATTTCCTGATGGCTTAAGCCAAATTCTTCATGGAAACGTTGCAGAGCCATCGCCTGATCAATCGGATTCAGATCCTGACGCTGGATGTTTTCAATCAAGGCCAGTGCAATCGCAACCTGATCATTCAGATCACGTACAATCGCAGGAACCTCGGTCAAACCCGCCAGCTGTGCAGCACGCCATCGACGTTCACCCGCAATAATCTCGTATGGATAGCGTTCATCGTCAACCGGACGGATCACGATGGGCTGCATGATGCCATGCTTTTCAATCGATGCCGCCAGTTCCTGCAAATCCTGCTCGTTAATATAACGGCGCGGCTGATATTCACCGCGCTTGAGCAAGTTCACATCGATCTGTTTTAGCTGACCATGGTCAAGACCTTGAGCTTCGAGTTGTAATTTTTCTTTTTGAATTGAGCCTAGCAAGGCATCCAAGCCACGACCTTTGGCGAGTCCACGTTTCTTGACGGTCATGCTTTACTTCCTTTTTTCACTTTGCTTTTCTTTAATACTTCAGCTGCCAGATTTAAGTAAGCAACTGCACCCTTTGAGCTTTTTTCAAAATAAATCACCGGCAAACCGTGTGCTGGCGCTTCAGCCAGACGAATGTTCCGCGGAATTACGGTTTCATACAGTTTTTTACCGAAATATTGTTCTAATTCTTCAGAGACATCACGGGTTAAGGCATTACGTGCATCGTACATGGTGCGTAATACACCGACAATTTGCAGGTCCGGATTCAATGCTTGCTGAATCCGATCGATGGTTTGGGTTAAATCCGCCAGACCTTCCAGTGCATAATATTCACACTGCATTGGAATCAGCACACCATCCACGGCTGCCAAAGCATTGACAGTAATCAGGCTAAGACTCGGTGCACAATCAACAATAATATAATCAAATGAGGATTCAATTTCCTGCAATGCATCCCGTAAAATGAACTCGCGCCCTTCCTGCTCTGCAATCGCCAACTCAACCCCAGCCAGATCACGGTTTGCCCCAAGTACCTTGTAACCGACTTCCGCCTTAGATATCGCCGTTTCAATCGGCACTTCACCCAGCAGTACATCGGTAACCGAATAAAGCAGGTCATTCTTCTGAATGCCAGACCCCATGGTCGCATTGCCTTGCGAATCCATATCGACCAGCAAAACACGTTTTTTTAACACAGCTAAAGATGCCGCCAAATTTACTGCGGTTGTGGTTTTACCGACACCACCTTTTTGGTTTGCAATCGCAATAATTTGTGCCATGTTGCCCCCAATCCCTTTAAAAATCTTAAATACGTTTTAATAGAAGTAAATGACGCTGTTCGTCTAAGCGCGGAACTTTAAGTTCAATAATCTCACAACTAAATTCATTTTTTAAAGTAGCAACTTCATCTTCAGGAATTAAGCCTTTCATTGAGGCAATAATCGTTTGCTCATGCATATATGGCTTAGAAGCATCAACAAAGTCTGTTAATGATGCAAAGGCACGACTAGTAATCACATCAAATTGACCCAGCTCATTGATGCTGTCTTCATTTTCTACACGCGTTTGCACGGCAATGACATTTTTAAGTTTCAAGTCAGCAATAAACTGCTTGAGGAAACGAATTTTTTTACCGTTTGAGTCCAGCAATACACATTCACGCTCAGGCTGACATAAAGCAATGATCATGCCCGGCATACCACCACCTGTGCCGATATCCAGTAATCGACCCGCTGGAAGATCTTTCAGAATGCTCAGACTATCGAGCAGATGCTTGACCAGCATTTCCTTAGGATCACGGATTGCAGTCAAATTGTATGCTTTGTTCCACAACACCAAAGCATCCTGATACTTGAGTAATAAATTTAAAGCCTCATCAGATAGCTCTAAACCCAAAGCCTGGCTACCCTGCTTTAGTTCTTGAAAAAACATGTGCATAAACAATCTACGCTCGAAAAAGTTAGGTGGAAGTATACCGTTTTCTCTATATTGGCACAGTAGGCAGTGCTTAGCGAATATTCACTTAAGCAAACTTCCCTTCACGGATCGCTGTATCCAGTGCCGTTAAACGCTCTGGGGTTCCTACGTCAACCCAAATGCCTGCCAGTTTAGAAGCTGCAACCTGCTGATTCTGCATTGCTGCTTTTAGCAACGGAGCCAAAGGACGTTTGCCAGTCTCTAAGACTTGGAACATCTTCGGATCAAGTACGGATACACCACTAAAAGTCAGGTTCTCACCTCCGACTTGCTGATCAAAGGTATAAGCTTTACCTTCTGCAAGCGTGAAATCACCCTCTGGGTGTTGTTCAGGGTTCTGCACAAGTACGAGATGCGCCAAATTATCCTTTAGATCAATATCCAGTAAAGGGGCAAAATCCATCGTGGTCCAGACATCACCATTTAATAGAATAAAAGGTTCATCACCGAGTAGCGGCAAGGCATTAATGATTCCACCAGCGGTTTCCAGACCTTCACCCTCATGTGACCAAAGGATGTTAATGCCAAATCGTGAACCATCGCCCAAAGCTTCTGCGAGTTTTTCACCGAGCCAAGCCGTATTGATGACAATTTCAGTAACACCGATCGCAGCCAGTTTCTCTATATGCCAGACAATTAAGGGCTTGCCCCCAACTTCCAGCAAAGGCTTTGGCGTATGCAGCGTTAGCGGCCGCATACGATTACCGAGTCCTGCGGCCAAAATCATCGCTTTCATTCAGGCAGCCACCTCATATGAGCCATATTTAGCTTCAAATGCAGGCATCACTCTGTCACGCATAAACTGCATGAATGGCTCTAGTTCTGCATAAGCCTTAGATTCTTCAAGCAGATACCACATCACACGTGGTAAGTCCTTGAGATAACCTGACTTGCCATCACGTTCAAACAGACGCACAAAAATACCTAAAATCTTGATATGACGCTGAATCGCCATCATGTCGGCGTCTTTTTTAAACTGTTCAAAGTCACGCTCTTCTTTAGCAGATGCTGGCAACAAGTCATAAAAGTTTTTGAACCAGCGATACACACGATCGGCATTCCACTGTACATAGGCATCACGGGTAATCGAGATCAAGTCATAAGTATCCGCACCAATCACAGCATCCTGAAAATCAATCACACCGAGTTCGGTTTCATTGTCGATTTTCATCAAGTTACGACTATGGAAATCCCGATGCACGATCACCTGTGGCTGTGCCAATGCGGCATTCGCCAAAATCGCAAAAGTGCGTTTGATCAAGGCGCTTTCTGATTCAGTCAGTTGAACCTTTAACGCTGGTAACATCCAGTCAGTCAGCAATTCCATTTCCGAGATCAGTTTTTCATAAGAATATGCCGGGAAATGCCCTTCTCCAGCAATCGATTGTAGTTGAATGAGCTGCTTAAAGCTTTGCTCATAATAAGCATCTACAGTCTCGTCATTCAGCAGATTCGACAGCAGCACATCACCAAAGTCTTCGAGCAGTAAAAAGCCATTTTCCAGGTCTTTTGCCACGATATGCGGAACACGCACGCCATGTGCATCAAAAAACTCATCTATCGTCACAAAAGGCACACAATCTTCTTTTTCTGGTGGTGCATCCATCAGCATAAATGTTTTATTATTCAGTTTGATTCGTGCATAACGACGGAAGCTGGCATCACCTGCTAAAAAATGAGTTTCAAATTGATCTGAACCGAGTACAGAGGCAATCCAAGATTGTATCAATTGTTCGCGTTGTGTATTCATTTGCAATTAATTCTAATACAGGCTGAGTTTTTAAAGTGCTAAGTGTAGCTACTTATCAACTTTTTCTCTATGATGCGACAATAATTAATTGCGATAAAAGCATGATTGGTTAATGAGACAAATGAAGCATCACTTTAAAATAAATCCTCTAGCGACTGCGATCTTAACCCTTTTATGTGGCAGCTCAGCCTCCGGCTATGCTGCATCAAATGTCTCGTCCGATGTAAATGCAGAACAACTCAAACAGCGCATAAATGAGACCTATCCAGGTGAAGCATTCTTTTCGCAATACTATGTCGACAAATCCTCAGCTGAGGCACAGCAGCGGCAGGAAAAATACTTAAGTTCAGCTTATTGTGAAGGCACCTGGGTGACCCCGATTGCTCCAGATGCAGCAACCGTTGCGCCAGATCAGGCTACATCCACCATTACTGCAGATTATGGTCACTACAATCCAGCAGGTGACTCTTATTTAGAAGGCAATGTCATCATTGACCAGCAAGGTCGCCAGATTCGTGCTGAACGCGTAACGATTGATCAAACCCAGACCTATGCCAAAGCAGAAGGTCGGGTACAACTTGCTCAGGGTGGCCTACTCTCGCAAAGTGATGATATTAATTATAATTTAAAGACCCAAGAAGGCGACCTAAATAACAGCTTCTATATTGCCGAGCAGCAAAATGCGCATGGTCGGGCAGAAAAGATCGCCAGAACCTCGACCGAGACGGTAGAACTGGAAAATGCGACCTATACCACCTGCCCACCTGAGCAAAAACCGACCTGGAAAATCCAGGCAGAAAAGATCAAGCTGAACCAGGAAACTGGACGTGGTGAAACCCGCAATACCAAGCTATATGTTAAAGATGTTCCGGTCTTGGCAGTTCCCTATTTCAACTTCCCGATTGATGACCGCCGCACTACCGGTATTCTGACGCCGACATTTGGCTTTACCAATGATGGTGGTCTGGAACTGGGTGTTCCGGTTTACCTGAATTTAGCGCCGCAATATGATGCGACGATTACGCCGCGTTATATTGGCGATCGTGGTACGATGTTAGACGGTGAGTTTCGCTATCTGACTGAAAATTATGGTGAAGGCCGTATTTGGGGAGGTTATTTACCTTCCGATGAAAGCTATAGCGATGAAGACCGTAAAAGCCTGCATTTCTTACATAACTGGCAGATCAATAATCAACTATCAACCAACCTTGAATATAACTACGCTTCAGACAAAGATTACTTTGCCGATCTGGATAATAACCCGAACTCTAAAACTGACCTGAACTTACGCCGTGCCTGGGAAGTCAATTATAAAAATGGTATTCCTGGCTTAAAGGCACAATTCAAAGTCGAAGACTTCCAAACCCTAGATCCAACCGTACTGGATGAAGATCGTCCTTATGCACGTCTGCCGCAGCTTTTAGTCAATTACAAAACTGGCAATCCATTGGGATTACAGCTTGAGTTTAATAACGACACAGCATATTTCCAGAAGGATCTGAGAAATTTCGCTGATACTGATCCAACGGGTGAGAAGGTATATCAACCGAGTGGTACACGGATCTATAATGACTTTTCCGTGCGTTATAATCATTTTACCCCGTGGTCATTCTTCATTCCTCAGGCGACTGTACGCAACATCAATACTTTCTATGATGAAAAAACCCAAAGCCGTAGCGCGTCTAGTGAAAATAATTCAATTGTGGTGCCACAATTCACGCTGGACACCGGCTTAATTTTTGAAAAAGAAGGTACGTATTTACAGACCTTAACGCCTCGTCTGTTCTATGCGTATTCACCTTATGAGAACCAGCAGAATCAGCCAAACTTTGATTCAGTCGTCGCTTCGATTAATTATGATCAACTTTTCAGTGCGCGTCGCTTTTATGGTAATGACCGCCTGGAAGACAATAACTTTGCCTCCTTAGGTCTGAGCTATAGCCTATTTAATGAAGAAGGTCTGGAGCGCCTGCGTGCCAGCGTTGGACAGAGCTTTTTCTTTGAAGATCGCCGTGTAACGTTGGAAAATGATGCAGATGAATTCGACCGTGAAAGTCATACTGGCCCTGTAATTCAACTGACCAGCCAGCTGTCAAATAATGTTCACGTTAATCTGAACTCAAGCTGGATGTCGAATGGATCGAATGCCCAACGAGATTTGCAGGTTTATTATACCGGTGAGCAAGGCAATCTTTATAACCTAGGCTATTTCTATCGCAAAGATATTCCGAACCGTCAAAAGAGCTATGATCATGTGGTGGGTTCATTTATCCAGCCGATTGCCAACAACTGGCGTCTGGTTGGACATGCCCAGTTTGACCTCGACAATAGTGTCGCACGGGAATATTTACTTGGCGTGAACTATGAGTCATGCTGTTGGGGAGTTTCTGTTTACGGTCGCTCATATTACAATGACTTAGACGACGTTAATGATTCAAGCGTCAAAGCCAAACGCGCTATTATGGCCGAAGTCAGCCTGAAAGGCTTAGGTGGGTTAAGCAGCAAACTCACCTCATTACTAGAAAATCGTATTCTAGGTTTTAACAATATCAATCAAACTTGGACAGAACGTTAATGAAGACAAAACAGTTAAAACAAATTTTTAAAGCAACCGCACTTGCGCTATGCCTTTCTTCAGCGATGACGACTTTTGCTGTTGCCCAACCTAAAGATGAAGTTGTAGCTGTAGTCGACAATAGTATCATTCTACGTAGTGACCTGGCTCAAGGTGTAGCCGAAATCTCACATCAGCTGCAAAAACAGAAAAAGGCAGTTCCACCACAACAATATCTTGAGCAACAAGCTTTAGAGCAACTGATTATTCGTCAGGCACAGCTTGAACAAGTTAAACGTTATAATATTCGTCCAGATGAAAAAGCTTTAAATGAAGCCGTCCTGAAAGTTGCCCGTGATTCTGGTTCACCGAGTCTGGAAGCATTCCAGCAGAAACTGGATGCCATGGCGCCCAATACCTATGCTTCTTTACGTAACCGTATCGCTGAAGATTTAGCACTGAATCGTTTACGTCAACAAATCGTGACTTCACGTATTCAAATTACAGATCAAGATGTTAAAAACTTCCTAAATACCCCGCAAGGTCAAGCTTTGCTTGGCAGTCAGGTCCATGTACTGCATTTACGGGTAAGCGGTGAAAATGCTGAACAAATTGCAACAAAGGTAAAGCAAGAATTAAATAGCAGCAATGACATTCAGGCGATCAGCAAAAAGTACAGCACTGGCGGCGTTAAAGTCGAAGCTGCTGATATGGGTGTGAGAAACCTGTCAGAAATTCCAGCAGAACTGGCTGCACGCGTGACCACCCTGCAACCAGGTCAAACTTCTGAACTGATTCCTGTCGCTGATGGTGTACATGTTCTGAAGCTCTTGGAACGTAAAGGTGGCGAACAGAAAGCCCTTGTTCCTCAATATTTAACACGACACATTCTGATTCAACCGTCTGAAGTGGTCAGTCCTGAAAATGCCAAACAAATGATTGATAGTCTGTATAACCGCCTCAAACAAGGTGAAGATTTTACTGTTTTAGCTTCAACGTTCTCCAATGATACTGGCTCGGCTCGTGATGGCGGAAGTCTTGGCTGGGTTAGCCCAGGGGTAATGGTACCTGAATTTGAACAGCAGATGAAAAGCACCCCAGTAGGTCAGTTCAGTAAACCATTTCAATCCCAGTTTGGCTGGCATATTCTGCAAGTGAGTGAAACACGCCAACAAGATATGACACAGGAATATCAGGAACGTATGGCTCGCCAATTGCTTGGTGAACGTCAATTTGATGCCGAATTAGATAGCTGGTTACGTGAAACGCGCAATAATGCTTATGTAGAAATCAAAGATCCTCAACTGGATCCTAAACGTAACCGTTAAGCCTTACCATAATCCTAAAAAGCCAACGACATCTCGTTGGCTTTTTATTTAAAAAACTTAAAACGTACAGATATAAAAAAACCTCTCATATAGAGAGGTTTTTTAATTTTCAAACTCGATTAACGATTGTTTTCATCGTCTGAAGAGTCTTCAAATTTAGTGTCGTTGTCAAAACCAGTGCCTTGACCACCAAAGCCAGCACCTTGACCACCGAAGCCACCTTGACCACCGAAGCCGGCACCTTGACCACCAAAGCCGCCTTGACCACCAAAGCCACCGCCTTGACCGCCGAAGCCACCTTGACCACCGAAGCCGCCACCTTGACCGCCAAAACCACCTTGACCACCGAAGCCGCCAGCACCTTGACCGCCACCAAAGCCACCTGCAGCACCTTGACCACCGAAGCCCGCACCTTGTGGACCAGCAGGCGCGCCAGCAGGACGTGGATTACGTGCAGGTACTACAGTTGAAATTGCATGCTTATAAACCATTTGGCTTACTGTATTTTTTAATAAAACCACGTATTGGTCAAAAGATTCGATATGACCTTGTAATTTAATACCGTTTACCAGGAAGATAGATACTGGGATACGTTCCTTACGGAGAGAATTCAAGAATGGATCTTGTAAAGTTTGACCTTTAGACATGTTATAACTCCAAAAAAATTAAAAATCAGCGCAAAAACTATCTCTATTTTTCAATTAAAAATTATAAAAAAGATAGTCCCTAAATTTTGCTTTATCCGTGACAGTTTCGCAAGTCTTCTTGAGCCTGCTGTAGCGTAAAATATGTTGTAAATTTATGCTTTTCTTGCAAAGACCTTAACCACGTATATTGACGTTTTGCAAGTTGTCGTGTCGCAAATAAAGCTTTATCCTCCATTTCCCGTTGCTTTTCCTTGGTTTTATCAGCATTTTTTAAGAATTCTATAGCCTGACGATAACCCACTGAACGTATAGAAGGTAAATTTTCATTAAAATCGTATTTTTCAATTAAATTCAAAACTTCATTTAAAAAACCGCTTTTCCACATAATTTCCAGACGTTGTTCAATACGCCCATGTAATTCTAACCGATCTGGCATCAGCGCATAATTATGGAAACTGTAACGATATGGTAAGTTTTTAGGTTGTTCTGCCTGTAGTTTTGTAATCGGCTCACCAGTCAATTTAAAAACTTCCAAGGCCCGAATAATGCGCTGCTTGTCGCTGACCTTGAATTTTTCACCGGCAATCGGATCAACTGCACATAATTCTGCATAAACAGCCTCCCAACCTTCCTGCTCACCCTTGGCTTCAATCCCTGCCCGAATAGCATAGTCTGCGCTCGGTAAATTATCTGACAAGCCTTCAAGCAAGGCCTTAAAATACAGCATGGTTCCACCAACCAGAATCGGGGTTTTACCACGCGCATGAATATCATCAATTAAACGACAAGCATCTTCGACAAAGTTTGCCGCAGAATACACTTCAAGTGGACTGATAATATCAATCAGATGATGCGGATAGCGCGCCAATTCTTCTTTAGAAGGCTTGGCTGTACCAATGTCCATTTCCCGATAAATTAGCGCAGAATCGACCGAAATCAGCTCAAAATTTCCTTGCTCATATAGCTCACATGCCAAAGCGGTTTTACCACTTGCAGTTGGCCCCATTAAATTGATGACCGGCAATTGATTGGACATGTAAAACTACTCTCCTCGAGCAAAAAGTTTATCTAGTTGAGCCAATGGAAAGGCGCGCCAAGTCGGACGGCCATGATTACATTGACTGGCAAATTCGGTTTGCTCCATCTGGCGCAATAAAGCATTCATTTCCGACAGGCTTAAAATACGGTGCGCTCGCACTGCACCATGACAGGCCATGCCTGCCAGAATCTGGTCACGCTTCTGCAATAGGCTTTGCGCCTGATCACCCGGATCTAAATCATTCAATAATTCAGGAATCAGGGCATCAAAATCGGCCTTGTGTAGAATAGCCGGTACACCACGTACGATAACTTGCTCATCACCATACTGATCAATTTCCAGACCCAAACGTGCGAGTTGCTCTTTCAGCTCTTCTACCCGCATCGCCTGCATCCGGCTAATGTTTACGACCTTTGGAATCAATAGTTGCTGTGACGTCCAGAATTCAAGTTTATCCCAGGCTGATTTCATTTGCTGCAAAACAATACGTTCATGCGCCGCATGCATATCGACAATAATCAGACCTTCGGTATTTTGTGCCAGAATGTAGATACCATGTAATTGGGCAATGGCAATGCCCAATGGATGCTCATCCACTTTGGCCTTTACATGTGTCTGAAAAGACTGCTCAGGACTAAATACTTCGGTTTCCGAACTTTCTCTGAGCGGTGCTAAATAACTTTGCAAGGCATTATTCAGCTGCTGTGAACCAGAATAAGATTTACGGTAATCTTGGGAATAATGCACTGTTTGTGGACCTGAAGATGCAAAATCGGTCAGCACATCTGAAGTTTCATTTTCACTTAAGGCAGATGTCGTTCTCACCACCTGTGGCTGAGAATGCGCAGTCTGATGCAGGCTGAACTGTTCCTGATAACGCGGTTGCGGGGCCGTCAAGCCAGGCTGCTCATCCTGTTTCATTGCCTCGGCTAAATCTGCAGTTGCGGTCTGGAATTGTGCCAACGTTTCTTTGGCATAATGCCGTACGAACTCATGTACTTCACGTTGATTCAGGAAGCGAATTTCATGCTTGGTCGGATGGACGTTTACATCCACATTTTCTGGATCAACTTCTAAAAACAGTAAATAAGCCGCATGCTGATGCCCATGCAGGATGCCGTCATAGGCCATCCGTAAGGCATGGGAAATGGTTTTGTCTTTGACAATCCGGCCATTTACATAGACATACTGCAAATCAGCCTGTGCACGTGCATCTGAAGGATGGCCAAGCCAGCCAGACAAATGCATGTTGATACTGTCTGCATCCATCCAGTAGGCATTTTCAGTAAACTGGCGGCCAAGCAATTGCTGTACCCGCTGAAAACGCAAAGCGCCGCTATCCGCCACGGGTAAATTCAGTTTGATGCTTTCATTATGTTCTAGCACAAAACGGATATCAAAATGCGTTAGTGCCATACGGCGCACAATTTCTTCGATATGACCAAATTCAGTGCCCGGTTTTTTCAGGAATTTACGCCGTGCAGGCACATTAAAAAACAAATCCTGAACCCGGATATGCGTCCCTTTTGAAGCCGCGACCGCTTGAATTTCCTGATGATCAAAAGCCGTGCCATTGACTTCGACCTGATAACCGATGCCCTCGTCACTTTGACTGCTGATCATGGTCAGGCGTGAAACTGCTGCTATCGACGCCAGTGCTTCGCCACGAAAGCCCAGACTGCTAATCGCATACAGCTCATCAACACTCTGGATTTTGCTAGTGGCATGACGCATCACTGCCAGCGGTAAATCCTCATGATGAATTCCGCGTCCATTGTCGATGATTTCAATTAAAGTACTGCCACCCTGTTCGACCCGAATGATCAGTTCCGTCGCACCCGCATCAATCGAGTTTTCCAGTAACTCCTTGACCACAGAAGCCGGACGTTCAATCACCTCACCTGCGGCAATCTGGTTGGCAAGTGCAGGATCAAGGGCACGAATACGGCGCAGACTTAAATCATTCGACATGTGAAAATTGACGCTCCAGAGCCTCTCGTAAAGCAAGATTCGATGAAATCAGGCTTGCAGTACGGGTAAGTTCATCTTCAGATTTTAAAATTTCAATAATCAGGTCAGCTTGCGGAATTTCATCACCACCTTTAGATGGCCATTCAAATAAAAATAGCGCATTCGGTGTTTCCAGGTAATCCCGGATGCCCATCAGTTCCAGTTCATACGGATCATTCAAACGATACAAGTCAAAATGAAAAATATCCTGACCATTAATTTGATAGGGTTCGACCAGTGTATAAGTTGGACTTTTCACTGAACCTTTATGACCCAGCTGTTGCAAATAATAGCGTGTTAACGTCGTTTTTCCTGCCCCTAGGTCACCAATCAGATACACGACCCCCGCAGGGAAATTCTCCGCCAGAACCTTGGCTAGTTTTTGGGTATCGTCTTCATGATTTAAAGTGACATTAAATGAATAAGGCATATTACTCACGACATGATGCAAAAGAATAAATATGATAGCATCGCCACGCTTTAAAAGCCTATTCACCCGTGTGAGAAACTGTATTTTTTCACAGCATCTGTTCCTTAAGAGGTTAATCTGCCTGCCATGCAACCAACTGTTGAATTTAACCCGCCTATGCTCAATGGGGTCAGTGCCAGTAAAGTATTTTTGCCAGCCAGTCCGGATGCGTCCCTGACAGTTTTTGCTTATTTATGCACACAATTCGCGCATATCACAGCAGATGAATGGCAGTCCCGTTTCAACGAAGGTCTGGTCTATGATGCTCAGGGCAATCAATTAACCACAGAAAGTCCATTTCAGGCTAATAGCCATTGTTACTATTATCGCTTTTTGGCACATGAAGTGCATGTTCCTTTTCAACATCAGATTTTATTTGAAAATGAGCATTTCATGGTGGTCGATAAACCGCATTTTTTGACCATGAGTCCGACCGGACAATATGTGCAGGAAACGCTATTGGTTCGTCTTAAAAAACAAACCGGTAATGAACATTTAACGCCCATTCACCGGCTGGATCGTGAAACGGCAGGTGTGGTCCTGATTTCCAAATGCGTGGAATCGCGTGGAATCTATCAGCAGATGTTTGCCACACGTCAGGTTCAGAAAACCTATCATGCGATTGCGGCCTATCACCCTGATTTAAAATTTCCATTGATCACGCGATTAAGAATGGAAAAGGGACAGCCCTTTTATACCATGCACGTGCTAGACGGAACGCCGAATAGCGAGACGGTGATTGACCTGCTGGAACATAATACAGAATGGGCTAAATATGAGCTGAAACCGCATACTGGCAAACAGCACCAATTACGGGTGCATTTGAATCATCTGGGTATTCCGATCCGTCATGATCCCTTTTATCCACAGGTAGCGCACAAGGCGGAAGATGATTTTTCTGCACCTTTAAGTTTATTGGCCAAACATATTCAATTTGTTGATCCGATCACGCAGAAAAGCATGAATTTCAGCTCGCAACTTGAATTGACACTGTAAATCGCTTGTCATTACAGATTATTTTCTAAAATCGGTTGCTTTAAGATTGAATTTCAAACGTAATTGATTAGAATAAAGGCGAAAAGTTAAGTAATTTAAAGCTTTAAAAATATTATGAGAAAAACTGAAGTTTATCAAATTCGCTTGGACTCGCAAGAGAAGAAACAAGCCTTTGCAGTATTTAAGCAATTGGGGATTACGCCAGCTCAGGCAGTGCGTCTTTTTTTCAAGCAAGTGGTGATTACCAAATCAATCCCCTTCTCGATTGAAAATCAGAATATCAATCTGGAACAGCTGATTCGGCTGCGCAAGCTGAAACAAAATGAAGCGAAAACCGAGCAAAATGCGCTTTCCAGTTCTGCCCTGAATCTACTCGATGATCAGGAGATTCAGCTGGATGATGATCATCTTGATTTATTTGAAGAACTGAATGCCATTTTGGGTGAAAGCGACAAAATTTAACATTGTTGCATTTCCGAACAATTTCTAAAGCCTGCCACTCCCAAACTTCGCTATGCTTGATGCTGATAATCAATAAAAAATTAGCATGGAGTATGCAATGCTCGTACGACGCGCCCAGTCAGCAGACCTGAATCAGCTGGCGGTATTATTTGATGAATATCGACAGTTTTATGGTACGTCTTCCAATCCTGAACTCTCTTACCAATTTTTAAAACAGCGTTTTGAAGATGAGCAAACCGTCATTTTCATTAATACCAAAGATGATACTTTTACCGGCTTTATTATCCTGTATCTGGGTTTTTCTTCAGTGGCCTGCTCGACCTATTATATTCTGGATGATGTCTATATCACCCCGGTTTTTCGGCGTCAGGGCGCAGCCAAACAACTGATTGATACCGCGATTTTATTTGCCAAACATGAACAGGCCTTAAGAATCACCCTGGAAACCCAAAAAAATAATTATCAATCGCATAAATTGTATGAATCTATGGGATTTATCAAGGATGATGAATTTCAGACTTATCACTGTTTCCTGAAGTAAGTCCTAATCTTTTCATCACATTTCAAGCGAATAAAAAATTTATTATTCTGAGCGGAATTTGGCCTGCGCCACCTGTTCTGCATTTAAATACAACCATTCTCCTTCAGCCAGTTCAGGCAAGGCCAAAGCACCAATCTGTGCTCGGTGCAGCTGTTCAACTTTATTACCTACGGCAGCCAGCATGCGCTTTACTTGATGATAGACCCCTTGATGAATGGTCATTTGCAGACGATTTTCAGCCAATCGAGTCACTTCAGTAGCCGCAAAAATACCTTTTTCATTTCTCAATTCGACACCTTGTTCTAGTTGCTGAATCTGTTCATCCGTGACTGGATCCGCAGTTTGCATCTGATAAACTTTGGCGACATGCTTTTTCGGATGGGTGAGCGCTTGCAGAAACTGTCCATCATCGGTCAGCAATAATAGTCCAGTGGTATCCTGATCCAGACGTCCCACACACTGAATCCCCCGATTCAGCAGAATGTCATCAAACAGGCCAAATACACTAAAATGATGCGTCGCCTGATGCGAACACTCATAGCCTTGTGGTTTATTTAAGGCGATATACACTTTTTCCCGATAGGTATGACTTTTCCCATAAACCTCGAAATTTAAGTGATTTAAATCCAGGTTATATTTAGGATTGTCAACCACTTCATCTTGAATTGAAACAGCACCATTTTTAATCAGTTGCTGACAATGCTTGCGGGAGCCGAAACCTTGTGACTGCAACATTTTTTCCAATAGCATCTGTTTATACCTGTATCGAGTGAAGACCTGTGCATTCTATCCTGAAACAGTCCTGAATTTGATTTCTTCCGCTGTTTTCTAGGTATCATGCGTTGAAAAGCTCTACAATAGCTTTATTTTTCACTCTATCTCTCCCCCTTATGTCGCAACTTGATTTGAATCTGATTGTTCTTTTGGTTTTACTGGCTTGCGGTATTTTCAGTTACAATAGTGCCGTCACCATTGCTGCAGCGGTATTAATTGTTTTAAAAATCACACCTCTCAGCAGTTTATTGCCTTATGTACAGGCGCACGGTTTAAATATCGGCATTATTATTCTGACCATTGGTGTTCTGACACCAATTGCCAGTGGCAAAATTTCAGGGGAAAGTATTCTCAAATCTTTCCTGAGCTGGAAGTCTTTGCTGGCAATCGCGATTGGGGTCTTTGTCGCTTGGCTGGGAGGACGTGGAGTGAAGCTGATGTCCAATCAGCCAGATGTGGTGGCCGGACTGTTATTAGGCACAGTAGCAGGTGTAGCAGTATTACGCGGTGTTCCAGTCGGTCCTTTAATTGCGGCTGGGATTTTATCCTTATTGATTAGTACACAATAATGTTCAAATCATCAGCGCCCTTCACCAGTATGCAAAGATTTCTCAAAAATAATCATATAACGGGAAATATGCAGATCGCCCGATGATTATCTTGCGCTAATCTCTAACGCAGTACGTCAGGCTTGCTCAGAAGATACTATCAAATCAACGGAATATTTATTAATTCGATCTTTCAAAATTCAAGCAAAGGAAAGTGAATGATTTTTAAAAGCGGTGACCTGATAAAAATCAGAAATTCAATAAATGACACACACCAGTCTAATCTTTCAAAGCATAGACCAAACTTTCTATCATCTCACCATTTTCCAAATATACTTTAACCGGGATACGTTGATATTCATCGCCTTCAAATGCATCCAGCTCATCCCAATATTGGGGAAGATTCTCGGATATGAATACATAACCCGGAACAATCTCTCCCGAATCACTGAGCTGAATACCCGGGCTACCCAGCTCAGCACCCCAACCACGCTGCTGCAAATACCCACGAATATAACCGGCTTTCCAGCTCCCCCCAATCCGCTCCATGACAGGGGCATTGGGTTGCTGCGGACGAAGCGTGCCGTATACGAATAAACTGTGCATCTTAAGAACTCTTAAACATCACTTTTAATGATTATTCTACAAATAGTAGTGCCAGACGCACTTGGTCATAAGCCATTTTAGGCGTGGTCAATTCCACAATCGGACGCAACTTAATAGAACCGTCATCATTAAAATGCTCCGAGTTTTGACGCTTGGTCAGGCGTTTATAAATCTTGCGAACCTGCTCCACCACTTCCTCACCCGGATGTGCCAGCGAGATATCCAGCCCCTGCTCTTTATGCAAACGCCCCAAATGATTGATGATGGTTGCCGGGGTCAAACCACGTTCAGTCGCGATATCGGCAATTTCATAACCTTCTTCAAACAGTTCACGCGTTTCGTCTAGCGTTGCAGCGGCATAGCTTTGCTTACCCCCATTCTTGGAAATTTTCTTCTCATTGCGCTGGATTTCAACTTCATTCAAAGTCCCGCCACAATGTCGGATAAAGGCCTTATGCTGTGCCGTCAAATCGACATTTTCAAAATTCGCTTCGGCTTCATCAGAAAGTTCTTGAAAACGGCGATCGGCTTTAATTGCCAGACTATCGAGTTCCAAAGCCTGCTCATTAAAACCTTTTAATCGTAGGCCATTTAAGCTTTTCAAACGGGACAACGCGACATAGCCCTGTCCTTTTTCAAAAGTATGGCTCAGGTCAATCTCGGCAGCTTCCAGGGTCATGCCTTGTGATTTATGAATGGTAATCGCCCAGGCCAGACGCAATGGAATCTGCTGGAAACTGGCAATGGTTTTACCGGCCTCATTGTCTACCGACCAGGTTTCAGGCTCAACCACCAATGTAGTGCCATCGGTCAGTTTGACTTTAGGCAGCACACCATATTCATCATCTTCTTCAAAACTGATCACTTCGCCCAAACTGCCGTTGATATAACCCATATCAAAGTTGTTTTTCACAAACATGACTTTGGCATGTTTTTTCAGGGTTAAGGCTTCAGGCGCTCGCACTGACGATTTTAAAGTCTCGATCAGCTTTTCATTGCCATCACACTGCGCATCAAACTGGCGCGGATCATTGTCAATTTCATTCAGATGTTTAAAGTTAATACTGTCCACATCCATATTATGCGTATACAGGCGCGTATAGGTATCACCAATTTCTTGATGTCGCGTGGCCTGTAAAGCAGTGCGGTGTTCATGGCTAATCGCCTGCGCACGGATCGCATTCAGAATGTCATTCAAATAATCATTGCCCTGACGATGCTGCTCAGTTAGGTAGCAAACGCGAAACTTGGCTTCGACCCAGGCATCCGACATAAAGCAGAATTTGTCGCGGTTGCGCTCATCATTTTTACCGACTGGCGGTAACTGGAAAAAGTCCCCTGCTACAATCACCTGAATACCACCGAAAGCTTCATCACTTTCTTTGAAATATTTCAATACCTGATTGACCAGATTCAGCTGCTTGGCATGCAGCATTGAAATTTCGTCAATAATCAGGACTTGCGCATTTTCCAGATGTTCTTTTAAGTATTTGCGCTCTTTCATCCGCTTTAAGTCTTCTTCAGACAAAAAGTCTTTAATGCCAATGCCTGCCCAGGTATGAATAGTCATACCATTCATGTGTGTGGCTGCAATACCGGTCGATGCGGTAATCGCGACGGCGACCTTACGTGCCTTTAAATAATTAATATATTGATTCAGCGTATAGGTTTTTCCTGCACCGGCAGAACCGGTTAAAAAGACATTTTCTCCTGCTTTGAGTAACTTAAGGGCAGTTTCCTGTTTCATAAGAGCAATACCGTAAAAGAACGGCTATAGCCTAACGATTTTTAGCGGAAAAGTTAAGCGTCATGGAGGAAAACAAGCTGTATTGAACTGTCAGGCCTGCAAGTTGAGCCAGTTAATAAAATGCATGGCGATATTACTGTATTCAGCTTCTGCTTTCTGGTTATTCGGATATTCCAGCTGATCAAAAATCACCTGTCCATTCACTAATTGACACCCCAAGATCAAGGGTAGGCGCACAGCAGGATGAGACATACGAAAGGCCACATACTGCCCTTCCAAAATTTGCTGAGCATAGCTTGCCGCCAGACAGTTCCTGAAAATTTTAGATTCCTCTAAAATCCGATCCAAAGTTTTAAGTTCTTCAAAACGCCAGTTGAAATACAGTAAAAATGAAACCTGAGTGATTGGTGTCCAGTTCACCAGTGCAAACTGTTTTTTCAGCTTGGCGATCATTTCCTGCTTTTGAATCTGATCATGCCAGACGACCGCCTGATTAAACAAACTGGTCCAGCTCAGGTTCTTCGGTATTTCTGCATGGCTGGAAAAATACTCTACTAGATAGTCACGTACATAACTGTCAAATAGCGACTCACGTACATGCCCGCTTTGCAAATAAAACAGCTGCCTGAATTCAGTAAAAGGAATGCGATAGCGGTGCAGAACATTATAAAAATCACGGTTCTGCTGACTTTGAGGCTGAATATACACCAGAACCTCATCTGGTAAATGCGCCGTAATTTTATATAAATGCTGCATATAAGCTTGCATCATCCGGCTCAAGTTCAGATAAACCTTTTTAGTCAGCTGATCATCCATTTTAACCACATTGCGCAGCAGCTCCATCCATTCGTCCAGATACAGAATTGAAGGGCTAATCGCAATCCGCTGATCTTCAATCGATTGGCGTGTGCCTTTTAATACCACCGCCTGATTATGTTGGTGCTGAAACCAGTCATGCTGAATTGCATATTCATGCATGCTATAAATAAACAATCGCGCCGAGACATATTGAAAATATTGTAAAGTCGCCATAATAATCTGCGGATGAATATGATGGCTGTCTATAAAACTTAGGGCCGTTACTGCCACCCGCACACTGCTATGCTGGATATTATTACTGATCCAGTCCAGTACCTCGGCCGGTTGCTTGAAGATCCAGTTCACAGCACGATGACAGTCAAATAGTGGCAATCGGGCCACCTTTTTCTGCCATAAGTACGGATGATTTTCCAGGAAATTCCGTTTGGATAATAAATCATCCCGATGCCACACGTCCCGGTTCATCAATCGGACAAAACCGAGCAGATTACTTTGCCCCTCAGCATGCCGATATAGCAAACAGATATCATCAGTATGATCATTCAGTTCATGCAGATTAAAGCGCTCTTCAAAAGACAGTGACATAATCCGGAACATCGCCGGAGGCAAAAACTGTGCGGCGCTAAAACAGAACTCATCCAGACTATCCATCAATGACTGGATCGACAGGAATTCATCCTGTTGTAGACACTCCAAAGAAAAAGCCTGTTGCAAGCTTTCAAGAATCTGCTGTGGAATCTCTTGTTCATCCTGAACAAAGTTTTGCATGACGGGTGTGATGTATAGCCCGGCCTTAATCAGCTGCTGGTCGATAATCTCAGCCTGAACAATCGACATTTGCTGCAGAAATTCGAACACCCGTTCTGGGCCATTGACCCACACATAGACCTGAGTCAGGATAAGCTGACGTAACTGTTTGGCTTTGTCGCGTAAATATAGCGAATGCTGCGGTTTTAAATCCCCGGTCAGGAAATAGATATCCTGTAAAAAGAATTCCTCTAGTGCTTCTGCCTTACATTGCTGGAAATAAAAATGACTGTCTAGCAAAGCAGGTGCAGTTCCAGAGTCTAGTGCACGTGGAGCATGAAACTGGATATGAAACAGGCCATCCACCAATTCAATCCGGTGTTGATCCTGCTGAATTTTTATTAAATTTTGTGCATTCAGATGACCAATCATCGCCATCTGATCAAGATAAAGCTGGTTGAGCTCCGGAGAAATCCGTAAGCATTGTTGTGCCAATAACCTTAAAGATGCTACCAAGCTTTCCTGTTCCATACGTGCACCTCGGTCATCTTAGAATCATCTTATTTTTATATTGGATCATGCTGAGTCCTTGATCGCCAATCAATGAACACTTAAAAATACATTATGGCATCACTTGCACTATAAAAAAGTCCCTGCATCCTCATCGCTAAAAATAGAATATATCAATAGATCATAGCCTAGATTTTATAGAAAGAATTTTTCTTTTTTAGTCTTGCTGACGTAGTACCTTAAGCTCGGCCAAGCCAGTATAAATATGTTGCTGCAAGCTGTATCGAAATGCAATTAGCTCTTCTTGAGTCTGGACCCGAGCAATCGATTGTCGTGGCATAAACTGAAAATAAAATGGCAGGCGTTTTGGGAATAATCGTTTAGGCAAAGATGGAATCACATCGCCCTGACGTAGTAATTTATTGAGTTGTGGTACTTTGAGAAGTTTTTGAAAATATTTATGCTGGATGATCTTATTGGCATCAAAGCCGATCTCATAGACTTCATCCCCACCGAGCGCGGCAAAAGGGACAATATCATAGTTGAATTCCTGAGCTAGCTTTAAAAATCCGTAACGTTGCTTCCAGATCAGTTGATACTGTTCACCCTGACGTTTAAGTACTTCGCGACCGCCTCCCGGAAACACCAGAATGGAGTAGCCCTGCTGCATCACAGCACGTACATAATGCTGGATGCCATCGACTGCCCCAAACTTTTTCACGGCTTCACGCCATAGCGGTACATAAAAATGGCTATGATCCGCAATACTGACCACAGCCACCTTATGTTCGTTATAGAGATAATCAATCAGCATCGGCGAATCAAAGATGCCGTACATGGAATGATTACCGACATACATTGCAGGCCGACTGGCATCAATATATTCTGCCCCTAAAAAGGTAGGGGTAAAATATAATTTGGATAAGGCACTTAAGCGTCTAATCCATTGCCCATCATGTTTGACCTGCAAGCTGTTTGCTCCCTATTGACTCCGGATTATGCTACGCGCTTTTGGACCAGAATCGAACCCACCGAATAACCCGCACCAAATGAACACAACACGCCATATTCACCATCTTCAACTTCATGTGCAGTACGGTGCAAGGCAATGATCACCCCAGCAGAAGAAGTGTTGGCAAACTCATTCAAAATGATCGGCACCAGACCAGGTTTGGCATTTTCTTTGCCGACCACCAGTTTCAAGATCAGCTCATTCATGCTGGCATTGGCCTGATGTAACCAGAAGCGTTTAACACCTGTCGGCTCAATCTGATTCTTTTCCAGTTGCGCAGTAATCATTTTCGCAACCAGTGGACAGACTTCTTTAAATACCTTACGACCATCCTGACGGAAACGCTTGTCGTCAATGTCAGCATTTTCAGAGGTATTCAAGAAACCGAAGTTATTGCGGATGTTATTCGAGAACTGGGTAAACAACTCAGAATCCAGAATTTCAAAACCGGTTTTGCTGTCGGTATTTTCAATAATTGAAGCGGTTGCCACATCACCAAAAATAAAGTGACAGTCACGTGAACGGAAATCGGTATGTGCAGAGGTAATTTCCACATTCACTAATAACACACGGCGCGCGCCTGCTTTGATCGCATCATAAGCCTGTTTCAGACCAAATGTTGCTGCAGAACACGCCACGTTCATGTCATAGGCATAACCTTTGATGCCTAGAGCGGTCTGAATCTCGATCGCCACAGCAGGATAAGCACGTTGCAAATTCGAACATGACAAGATCACGATATCAATGTCTTCGGCAGTCACACCGGCATTTTCCATCGCCTGCTTGGCTGCGATTACACCCCATTCTGCCTGCAGTGAAATTTCATCATCTGCACGTTCACGTAAATTTGGACGTAAGCGTTTTGGATCAAGAATACCTGATTTTTCTACGACATAACGGCGTTGTACGCCAGATGCTTTTTCAATAAAGTCTGCGCTAGAACCACGACGTGCCTCCACTTCGCCTGCAGCGATTTTGTCAGCATTTTCGTGATTAAACAGTTCCACATAAGCATTTAAACTTTCAACTAATTCTTCATTGGTGATGACATGTTCCGGATGGAATAAGCCCGTACCCGTAATGCGGATGCCCATGTAAAATTCCTTATCTGAATTACCTATATCTTAACTGATTCCAAGACGATCCCATACTTTTTGCAAGCGAGTTGGAGACACGGGTGCTTTTGTTTTCATCGGTTGTGAAAACAATGAGATTCTTAACTCCTCGACCATGAAATATAATTCTTTCAGACGAGGGTCATCTTTAAACTGAAATAATTTTTCCATCCATTGATCAATTTGGTCAATGGCGGAATTGTCCCTTTGTAGATTATTGGGCAAGCGCTCCAAACGTAAGATCAAAGCTTTTAAATAACGTGGAAATTCAACCCAGACATCAGAAGGTTTACGATACACAAAATCAGAAAGACTCATTAAATCAAGCTGATCTTCAATATCATTGATATTTTTTTCAAACACAGAATGGTCTAAAACCAATAATTTCCGGCGGATTTCCTGCCACTGGATATAAATATCCGTGATCTCTTTCAGGGAAATTTGGCCATAAGTTAGGAAAGATTTTTTTACATCTTCAACCAGTTTTTGGAACTCTTGCGCATTGACAGGAAGCTCATTAATGGACATTTGTATTGTGGCATAAACTAACATTTGTTCCAGTTGTGCCTTATCACCGAGTGGTGAATAAGCCAGCGCCAGAGGTTTGGAAATCTGTTTTTTCAACTGACGAGTCAAGTCTCCGAGTTGCATATGCACCAGTCGGATCACCCCTTCACGATGTTTTTTGACCGCTTCAGCCTGATCATTGAAAGTCTGAATCACTACACCCGATTCATCTTTCTGCTCTAGGGCAGCAAAAGCTTTGGTTGGAACCAGCGCCTGGTACTGCTTGACCACGACACCGGTGACTTTTTGCGAGGCTTCAAATACAAAGCTTTCTGGGAAGGTTTTAAATTCACCTTTAAGCTGTTTGACCGGACTATGCGTTTCAGTCCGACAGCGCGCTTTCAGCTCGGCAAGATCACGCCCTTGTTCAATGACACGGCCTTTTTCATCAGTAACTTTAATAAAAGGCAACAGATACTGATCGACCCGGTCAAAGCTTAAATCTTTCTCCGTGATTTGATCGCCTCGCAACTGGAATGCCAAGAAACTAAAAATATGTTTCTGTAAATCCTGCGCATCTACTTTTGCTATGAGTTTTTGTGCAGTATCCGGAATCGGCACCAGATTACGGCGCTTATCCTTCGGCAAAGCTTTTAGCAATGCTTCAATCAGATCCAGACGCCAACCCGGAATCCCCCATGACCAGATACCTTCATCGACCTGTGCCAAAGCTTGCAGTGGAATTTTAACCGTCGCACCATCTTCATCATGACTCGGGTCAAAGCGATAAGTCGCCGCCAGACGCAGACTACCATTCTGCAAATAGTCCGGGAATTGCTGTGTTGTCGGACGGTCATTCAGCCACAGCGCATCATCATCGACAAATAAATAACGCGGATTCTGGGGCTCTACTGTGGCACGCCAGTCTTCAAAACTACGCCGGCTGGCCACTTCAGGCGGCACTTTCGAGGCATAAAATTGGTAAATGGTTTCTTCATCAACAACCAGATCACGACGGCGCAGCTTGTCTTCTACTCGCTCGACTTCTTCCAGTTTAAGCAAGTTATGCTTTAAAAATGGTGGAGTAATCCCTAGATGACCGGTAGTTAAAGCATCCCGCAAGAAAATTTCATGCGCGGCCGCCTGATCTACTTTTTCATAATTGATTGGGCGTTTCGGCTCAATAATCAGACCAAATAATGAAATCTGATCATAGGCATTCACCACACCGGCTTTTTTCGACCAGTGCGGTTCAAAATAATGATGCTTGAGCAAGTCACGCGCGGCCAGCAGAATCCATTCCGGCTCAATCTTGGCTAGGGTACGCAAATACACCTGGGAAGTCTCGACCATTTCAAAGGCCATCACCCACGGCGTATTGGTCTTGTGCAAGGTAGAAGCTGGGAAAATCCGTGCTTTTTGCTGACGCACCGCCATAAAAACATTACGCTCATCGGTCTTGTTGGCGATAAATGATAAGAGACCGGTCAACAAGGCACGGTGCAGATTCTCATAACTGGCTTTATTTTCATTAAATGACAGTTTTAAACCCTTAGCCAAATCCACCAGCTGCTCATGAGTTTTCTTCCATTCACGTAAACGCAGCCAGCTCAGGAAGTGATTACGCGCAAAAGTACGGCGCTTATTTTCACTCATGCTTTCGCGATTATTGTGTAGCGTTTCCCAAAGCTTGATATAGAACAGGAAATCAGAATCGGCTTCACGGAATAGTGCATGTTTCTGATCCGCCTGCATCTGCTTGTCCGCAGGGCGTTCACGCGGGTCCTGAACTGCAAGTGCGGCCACAATCACCAGCACTTCATTCAGCACGCCAAAATGTGCACCACCAAGAATCATGCGGGCCAGACGTGGATCGATCGGCATTTTCGCCATTTGCTGACCGATCTTGGTTAAGCCACTGCTTTGAAGTCTCCCTTTCTCAAAGGGTGAGGCGTTATGCGACGCAAGAGAGGGATTTGCTTGATCATCTTCAGTTTTAGGAGAATTTTTCTCAGCCATTGCCCCCAGTTCAATGAGGAGCTTGCGGCCATCATTGACCAAACGATGATCTGGTGGTTCGATGAAATCAAAATCTTCGAGTGAACCCAAGCCCAGACTTTGCATCTGCAAAATTACAGATGCCAGGTTGGTTCGCTTTATTTCTGGTTCGGTAAACTCAGGACGGCTCAGGAAGTCTTCCTCAGAATACAGACGTATACAGACACCCGGCGCAATACGACCACAACGACCTTTACGCTGGTTCGCGGCTGCCTGAGAAACGGCTTCAATTGGTAGACGTTGCACCCGTGAACGATAGTTATAACGCGAAATACGGGCAAAACCGCTATCAATCACATACCGGATATTCGGAACGGTTAAAGCTGTTTCTGCTACGTTGGTGGCAATAATAATGCGTCGCCCGCCACCAGAAGGATTAAAGATTTTCTGCTGTTCGGCCAGCGCCAGACGCGCATATAAAGTTAATACTTCCGTATGGCGTGGCCCATGTTTGATCAGGGTTTCCTGTAACTCGCGAATTTCCTGCTCGGTACTGGCAAAAATCAGGATATCGGCATGTTCGGGATGACCTTTTTCCTGTGCATCCTGAAAGCATTCTTCGACTGCTTTGACCACAGCGCGAGGCAGGTTTTCTTCAAAATCATCAAACTCATCATCATCACTACCGCCAATGCTCATTTCCGAGATCGGGCGATAACGCAGCTCTACCGGGAAGCTGCGGCCTTCCACTTCAAAAATTGGTGCACCATTAAAGTAACTGCTAAAACGGTTTACATCCAGGGTTGCTGAAGTAATGATGACTTTCAGATCGGGACGACGCGGCAACAGTTGCTTCAGATAACCCATAATGAAGTCGATATTCAGTGAACGTTCATGCGCTTCATCAATAATAATCGTGTCATATTTGGTCAGGTATCGGTCATGCGTCAGTTCGGCCAGTAAAATACCGTCTGTCATCAAACGCACAATTGAGTCTTGTGAACCCTGTTCCGTAAAACGTACTTTAAAGGAAATTGATTCACCGAGTTTTTCGCCAACTTCTTCGGCAATACGCTGTGATACGCTGCGGGCTGCCAGTCGACGCGGCTGGGTATGTCCGATCATTCCGGTCAGGCCACGTCCAGCCAGCATAGCAATTTGCGGTAACTGGGTGGTTTTACCAGAACCGGTTTCACCAGCTACAATAATAACCTGATGCTTTTGAATCGCGGTAATCAGCTTGTCAGCATACTGGGTTACCGGCAGATCCTGATTTAGCTTGATGTTCGGAAGACGCTCAAGCCGTTGCCGTACTTTCAGATTGGATTTTTCAAATAATTCCTGATACTGCTTAGCATCTGCGTCTTTCCCTTTTTTCAGTCGATTTAAACGGTGACGGTCACGCGCCATTATCCATTGATCTACATTTAAATGACTCTGCACAGAGAAAACACCCACATCAAAAAACCGGAAAGGTTTATTTTACTTGGTTCATTAGATTTCAGATAGTCGTAGTTCTGTTAAGTGCCGGACAAATTGGCTTTGGCTACCTGATTTCCCTTAATTCAGCACTATAAACCTGTCAAAATATCTAAATGACACGCATGAGTTCCCCTGATTAGGTTTAATCATCAGTTTAAGTTTCGAATTGATATTTAAATTATTTTGCGGAAATCATGCTTTTTTCCTGATTCACCCTTGAATTTTTTGGTTTCAACATCATGTTTGCTAGCACGAGGAAAAAGAGATAATTTTGTCATCAGGCCATCATCTTGATGCTGCTCAATGAACAAAGCGATTTTGCCAAAGTGGTGCGTTTTTACTTAATTCGGTTTTTCCGATGTTTGTAATGTAAAAATACCATTTTAGCATCAACCAAAATTTCGATACTCTTATTCAAAATCAAAGACTACCTCAATCATGGAGACAATGATGAGCTTAATTAATACTGAAGTTAAACCATTTAAAGCAACTGCATTCCAAAACGGCAAATTCATTGAAGTTACTGAAGCTGACCTGAAAGGCAAATGGTCTGTTGTATTCTTCTACCCAGCTGACTTCACTTTCGTTTGCCCGACTGAACTTGGTGACCTTGCTGACAACTATGCTGAATTCCAAAAACTAGGCGTTGAAATCTACTCAGTTTCTACTGACACGCATTTCACTCACAAAGCTTGGCACGATTCTTCAGAAGAAATCAAAAAAATCCAGTATGTAATGGTTGGTGATGCAAACTGGACACTTGCTAAAAACTTTGACGTATTAATCGAAGCTGATGGCCTTGCTGATCGTGGCACTTTCGTGATCGATCCAGAAGGTAAAATCCAAATCGTTGAAATCAACGCTGGTGGTATCGGCCGTGATGCTCAAGAACTTCTTCGTAAAGTTAAAGCAGCTCAGTATGTACACGCTCACCCAGGCGAAGTTTGCCCAGCTAAATGGAAAGAAGGCGATGCAACTCTTGCTCCTTCAATCGACCTAGTTGGTAAAATCTAATTTTAATTAGATTGAACTGATTCAAAAAAACCACGCTTTTTAGCGTGGTTTTTTATGGTTTAAACTTTTATGGCAGTGCAATACTGGATTTTATTTTTTAAAATGATTTTGTTAAGACTTTAAATATTGCAGTCCTATTTTTTTCTTGATCCATCATCTAAAAATTCAGGCATATCTTTTGCTTCTCTTTCTCATAATCCTTACCGATTCTTACAATTGAGCTATACATCTGTAGAGCCATATGGCATAAGTTCAAATGATAAGATAAGAAATATTCAGTGGAGGAACGCATATGCAAAAACTGCTTACCGTGATTTCTTGGAAATACAATCCCTCAAGCCGCCACCTGAAAATTGTATACAGTAATGGTCATACCGAGCTGTATCATCCCGTACCTGAATTTATTTATGACAACTTACTAAGACGCCAAGACAAAGCCGCATTCGTGGAAAAGTATCTCGAATATAATTTACATTTTAATAAAATTTGCATGGATTAGAGCCAATCGAATTAACGCAATCCCACCATCAGCAAACCTGCGCCTATGGGTACAATACTCATGATAAAACGTGGGTCTTGCTGAATTAAGGCAATAAACTCTTCGACTTCTGGTGCATGTGAAATGACATTATCGACCACCAGTAACCCGCCCTTTGCTTTAAGTAATCGACTCAAATGTGGCCAGTAACTGACATAAGCATCTCGTTCAGCATCTAACAGGATAAAATCAAATATTTCCTGTTCTGCCTCCAGATAAACTTGAGCATCAATCACTTTAAAATTGATTAAGTCTGCAAGATCTATTTCTGTCGCATATTGCTTTGCCTGAGTAACCCGTTCTGCATCAACTTCAAGTGTTGTAATCATGGCTTGAGTCTGCCGAGCCGCTTCTGCCAGCCATAAGGTGGAATAACCAGTAGAGGTGCCAATTTCCAGAATATTTTTGGATTGTTGTGCACGAATCAGCATAGACAAAAATTGACCGGATTCTGGCTCTATATTCCGGTATCGGTGCAGGCGATCTGCCTGCTTAAGATCATGCCTATGAAATTTTTCATATAATTCTTGCATGAATATTTCAAATTCATCTGAGTTTTGCATCACTCTTCCCTGAGTCTGTTGGGCTTAAAGTGCCTGAATCAATTTAAAACGCTCCACTTCACGATCATCGTTGGTGGTAATGGTTTCAGTGAACATCGTTAAAGGACGTACCCAAATTGAATAATCCCCATAAAGACATTGATAAACTACCAGCTTTTCTTCAGTTTCACTGTGCGTGGCGACATGGAACACCTGATAAAGCTGTCCCTTATAATGTTGATAAATACCGCGTCGTAATTCCATCATTCAAGTCTCAAATATCTTGTTTTAATCTTAGCTGAAAATCCTTATTCTTGCTCTAAACTACTTGAAAATTAATCTTTCACCGCCATATAGAATTTTAAAATTAATGATGAATTTTTCAATAAATCTGTAAATCCGATCAATAAAATAAAAACAAACTGTTTTACCTATTTATGCAATTCATTTAATATCCTGTTATCAAATAAACATTTACTCCTTTGGAGACGTTAGCAATGTTAGACCAAAATACTTCAGCTCAACTTAAAACCTTATTAGAACGCCTGGAAGGCCCAATTGAACTGGTCGCCACTCTGGATAGTTCTGACAAATCAGCCAAAATCCAGGAACTGGTTGCCGAAGTGGCTGCACTGTCTGACCTGGTCACTGCACGCTTTGACGGGACCAATGCACGTGCGCCAAGTTTCGGGATTGCCAAGGCCGGTGAAGAGCCACGGGTGTTCTTTGCAGGCTTGCCAATGGGTCATGAGTTTACTTCCCTGATTCTGGCATTGCTGCAAACTTCAGGTTATGCACCGAAAGTCTCTGATGAAGTGCTGGCGAATATCAAGAGCCTGGGTGTTCAATCTAACTTTGACGTGTTCGTATCATTAAGTTGCCATAACTGTCCGGATGTGGTTCAGGCACTCAACCTGATTGCGATCTATAACCCGCGCACTACAGCGACCATGATTGATGGTGCTTTCTTCCAGGAAGAAGTGGAAGAACGCAAGATCATGGCGGTGCCGATGGTATTCCAGGACAACCAGCATATTGGTCAGGGTCGTATGACACTGGAAGAAATTATCGCCAAGCTGGATAGCAATGCCGCTGCCAAAGATGCTGAAAAGCTGAATGCCAAAGACGCCTTTGATGTCCTGGTGATCGGTGGTGGCCCTGCAGGCAATACTTCTGCGATCTATGCAGCGCGTAAAGGCATTAAGACCGGGATCGTGGCGGAGCGCATGGGCGGTCAGGTCATGGATACCATGGACATTGAAAACTTTACGTCTGTACAGAAGACCCAAGGTCCTAAATTTGCAGCCGAGATGGAAGCCCATGTGCGTGAATATGGTGTCGACATCATGAACCTGCAACGTGTATCTGACATCAAAGGTGCTGATGAAACGGCCAATGGTCTGGTGGAAGTGACTTTAGAGAATGGTGCCAAACTGGAATCGAAAACCGTGATTCTGTCGACCGGCGCACGTTGGAGAGAAATGAATGTACCGGGTGAACAGGAATATAAAACCCGTGGTGTAGCCTACTGTCCGCACTGTGATGGCCCACTGTTCAAAGGCAAGCGTGTAGCCGTGATTGGTGGCGGTAACTCGGGTGTCGAAGCCGCGATTGACCTGGCAGGAATTGTGGAGCATGTCACGCTGGTCGAGTTTGATACCAAACTACGTGCGGATCAGGTTCTGCAAGACAAACTGAATAGCTTGCCGAACACCACCGTGATCAAGAATGCCTTGTCGACTGAAGTGCTGGGTGATGGTTCACAGGTAACTGGTCTGAAATACAAAGACCGTGCCACGGATGAAGAGCACACAGTTGAACTTGCAGGGATCTTCGTGCAGATCGGTTTGTTGCCAAATACGGACTTCCTGAAAGAAACCCCAGTTGAATTAACTAACCGTGGCGAGATTGTGATTAACGACCGCAATGAAACCAATGTCAAAGGTGTGTTTGCGGCAGGTGACTGTACCACCGTGCCGTACAAGCAGATCATCATTGCCACCGGTGAAGGTGCCAAGGCATCACTGTCTGCTTTTGATTACATCATCCGTTCTGGGCAGTAAGTTTTAGACTAGCTCAAATAAAGCCCGCTTGATGCGGGCTTTATTATGTATATTTTCAAGAGAATTAACTCTTAATTCATTGGTTATTATTTGATTAATGAAAATATTTCTTACATTTTAAGAAAATCCTACTGCTTGTGTAATGAATTTTTATACTCTATTGTCTCTATGTAATTATCAGCAATTGCTTATTGCAAGCTGATGCTGCTCTACCTATGATAAAAAACCAATTGAATCATCTTTCATGATCGAAGAATAAAAAGGATAACATCCTGGGAGAAGAACAATGCAGTATCAATATCATTGTGCTTGCTGCGAAAAAGTAGTCGACTCTACAGAAAAATCATGCTCAAACTGTGGCTCACATCATATTCGCAGCCCTTTTGGTTTCTGGATTTTTTGTCTTGTGGCCTGCCTCGTTACAGCAATCGTATTTAAAGTCGTGCATTTGTATGTGCAATCACAACAAGAAGTTCCTATACAACACTCTCTACTCGACGTTTTAAAAGAAGAAGATAAAAGACTTCGCTAATTTCATGCATCTCACAGCAAAGACCTGTTAGTTCAAACAAGTCTTTTTATTACTCTTAAATAATTCAAATAGAGATGCGAAAAATAGCCTCATCAAATCCAGCTTTGATTTACAATAGCTGTGGATTTGAATGAGAGATGTGCCATGGTTCAGTTAATTAAAAAAGGTGGATTGCGTGAGCGCGCTAACCGTAGTCGCAGTTATCAAGGCTCTGAAAATACTGAAACCACCTTAAAGCCTAATCGTTATCAAACGGCGGTTAAAACACCAGACAATTTAGCCTCTCCTTCCCCGACCTCACCAATATCTCCAGCATTAAATGAAGATACCCTCCTTAATTCATCAGAATAAGTGCTTCATACCATAACCACAATGCAAATAGCAGAAATAGTCCGCCTGACATCATATCAATATAACTCCCCGAACGCTGGTACAAGATTTTAATTTTTGGTTGGGAAATCAACAGCATCAATAAAGTGAAGGTGATAAAAGTCTGCAAGGGAATAATTACCGCTAACTGTGCTTTCAAATAATCGGAAGCAGACGAACTTAAAGCCAGTAAAAATACGCTACTAAAATAGATCAGCGTTTTAGGATTAGAAAGATTGGTCCATAAGCCCAACATAAAATAATTTTTAGCTTGCACCTGTCCATTTGTATCTTCGTCGGTCTGATGTCTATTTTTAAAGCTATGTACACCACCCTTTAACATGGCCCATCCCATTTTGGCCAGGAATATACCACCCAAAAGCATTAAGGCTTGCTGAATCCATGGAAACTGGTCAATTAACACGGTAAAACCCGCAAGTGTCAGCACTACCCAAACCACAATACCAGCAGAGATCCCTGCGATAACTTTCAGAGCATTTTGGCGTGTGGTGGATGCGGCACTTTTGGCAATGAGCAAAACATCGGGACCGGGACTGAGTTGAGCAACAAAATGCAGGAGACAGATCGTAAAAAGCAGAGACATTAAAATAAGGTAAATTTATAAAAATATATTATAACGTTTGTTAAAAGACATTAGAAAGTTCCAATAAAAAAACCGAATCATCAGATTCGGCTTAAATAGAGTTTTTTTAAATAAAACATTTATTTTGGATTGATATCTTTCATTTCAATTTTTTTCGCCTCAGGTCTCACTTCACGTGCTTCACCATCAATAATGGTGGAATCACCGCGACCTGATTGCTGATTTTGCATATCCTGCATTTGACGCATCATCTCGGCAAATGGGTTCTGGCCTTGTGCACCACCCATATCGCCCATCATGCCACCCATCATTTTTTCCATCATGAGTTGCTGACGTTTCATCATCGCTTTCATTATAGCAGCCTTAAAAACCTGCTGAACCGCTGGAATGAGCATCAATACTGCCAATACGTCGGTAATCAATCCAGGAATAAGCAGAAAGAAACCTGCCAGAATTTTAGGTAAATTTCCTGTTAATGCAGGATCTGCACTCATCTGTCCCATCTGCATTTGCTGCATTTGTGGCATTACACCGGCCGAGTATTTACGGATCAGATTCATACCAATAAAAAATGCGGCCACAAACCAGAAAAATACGTACCACATGCTCCCGACGAGGTCACCCACGCCAATCCAGACAAATACTTCTAGGATTAAGCCTGCAAGGATAATAAGAAATAATTTCATGAAAATTAATCTAATCTCAGTAAAATAAATAATAGGATGCTGGAATCAACTGCTTCATCAGGATCAAGCTTTTTTGATACGCTTATGTAACAATATGGGCATTATTCTATTTTTAAAGTGCGGGCATGTCATTAATTATTGGGATTGACCCCGGTTCTCGTTTAACCGGTTACGGAATTATCGAAAAAGACGGCTCCAAACTGACTTTTGTTGATGCCGGCACCATCAGAACAGAAACGACAGAAATGCCTGAACGTTTAAAACGGATCTTTGCCGGCGTGGAGCGCATTGTAAAATTTTATGGTCCCACTGAAGCTGCAGTCGAACAAGTCTTTATGGCACAAAATCCGGATTCTGCCTTAAAACTTGGGCAAGCCCGTGGTGCTGCTGTTGCTGCACTGGTCAATCTGGATTTGAAAGTCGCTGAATATACCGCGCGCCAGATCAAACAGTCAGTGGTGGGTTATGGCGCTGCCGATAAAGAACAGGTGCAGATGATGGTGATGAATATTCTAAAACTCAGCATCAAACCCCAACAGGATGCTGCCGACGCCCTAGCTGCTGCCATTTGTCATGCTCATGCTTCAGGCAGTATGAGTAAAATGGCGGTATTGAATGCGCTGGGCGGTATGGCACGTGGCCGTAGTCGTGTCAGCAGCCGTCGTCGCTAAGGTTTAACGCAATATTTTAAAGTCTTGAACATTTAGATCGTATTTCAGATATTCCTGAATAATCGCTTGTACAGTTGCACGAGCAGGCCCTTGCCAACTTCGTGCAATCATTTCCTGAAGCTGAGAATCTGTTCCAACCATCACAGCCTCCACTTCACCCGTACTTAAGTTCTGCACATGTCCCTTCAGTCCAAGTCCTTGAGCCTGCTCGGCAAACCAGTAGCGGTATCCGACTCCTTGTACTTGGCCTGAAATATTCAGTTTGATGACTGGCACACTATTCTCCTTAGCGATTCACCACCTGATAAATCGCATGTTTCATATCCTGAGCCTGCAAACCACGTTGGCCATTTTTGGCCAGTTCATCACCTGCAAGAGCATGTAGCGTCACAATTTCATGCAAATGGATGGTTTGTGCAAATTGCGCCTTTAGACTGGCAATCATGCCGGCCAGCACATCCCCCATTCCGCCAGTTCCCATACCGGCATTCCCGGCATTGCAGATGTAAAGCCTTTCTTCCAGAATCAGGCATCCTGAACCTTTTAGCACCCACTGTCCCTGATATTTTTGTTGCAGGGCATGAATAGCTGCAATCCTATCCATTTCGACTTCCACAGTGCTACATGCCAGTAACGTGGCTGCTTCCCCAGGATGCGGAGTCGCATAGGTCTTGGAATTCAAAACTTGCGGCTGTTGGGCTAAAAACCACAGCGCATCTGCATCCAAAATAACCTCTAGATCAGATTGCTGAATCAGCTCAAACCAGATTTCGTATTGCGCTTTTGCCCCACGATCACGACCTAATCCCATACCAAAACACACTGCATCGACCTGCTGAATCAGTGCTTGGCGTTGTTCCTGAGTTAAAAGATTGATATCACGCAGCATGATATTCGGTGCACGTGACAAAATCGCGGTGTGGTGTTTTGCATCACAAACGATGGTGACTTTACCTGCTCCGGCAGCAAATGCTGCTTCTGCTGCCATAATCACAGCACCGCCCATATCGGCATGTCCACCAATCACCAAGACATGACCATAACTACCTTTATGACCAAAGGCTTGGCGTTTGGGTAATTGGATCTGATGTGATGCAAGCTGGGCAATCGGTTGAATTTCTGCGTCTGTTGGAATAGCAGAGATTAGTTCGATCTTGCCCGCATATTCTTTGCCTTGTCCGGTAAACAATCCTGCCTTGAGCCCTAAACCTGTGAAAGCATAGTCAGCTTTGATCGCAACAGGCAAAGGCTGGCCGGTATTGGCATCCAGTCCACTCGGAATATCGATTGATATTTTTAGTCCAGTTTTCTGATTGATCATTTGAATAATATTTTGCCAGTCAGAATCCAGCTGACGGTTCAGACCAATTCCGAATAAGGCATCGATATAGACCTCATATTCGGATTGGAAATCAAAATGCGAATAAGGCTGCAAACCAGCCTGCTGGGCTTCCTGCACAGCCGATGCCAAATCTTTGGAATTACCTAACTCAGCCGCATAAATATCAACATTGAATCCCGCCTGTTTGAGATATTTGGCCACCAGATAACCATCGCCGGCATTATTGCCCTGACCACAGCAGACCGCTATTTTTTTTATTTTTTGCTGGGAAAATAAAGTGATCAGTCGCTGACTAATCCCCCAGGCGACTTGTTGCATTAAACCGTAGGAACTATTTTGCTGTTGAAACCAGCGCTGCTCCCATGCTTGTAGATCGTGGCTATGGTAAACTTGTTGCTGCATTTCTTATTCCCTGTCTTTGGTTTATGACAACTCCCAATTCTCACGCGCAAATTCAAGTTTATCAACAAGATACAGCCGAGATGAAAGCCTGGATTAAAGCGCAGGCTTTAGAATTGGGTTTTTCTGATTGTGTCATTGCCAAACCAGATGCTCAAGCAGAATTAGCACGCTTACAGGAATATCTGGATCGTGGTTATCATGGTGACATGAAGTTTCTGGAAGAAAATCTGGAAAAACGTGCCAATCCTGCTTTACTGGTTCCCGGCACACGCAGCATTATCTGTGTGCGTATGGATTATCTGGTCGAGGCACCACAACCACGTTATATCCCTTATGCACCCAACTCTGCCATTATCGCGCGTTATGCCCGTGGCCGGGATTATCATAAGACTATGCGTGGTCGTCTGAAAACCCTGGCGACAAAAATCCGGGGAAAAATCGGAGATTTTGAATCACGTCCTTTTGCGGATTCTGCACCCATTTTTGAAAAATCGCTGGCTGAAAGTGCCGGCATGGGCTGGACAGGTAAACACACCCTGCTGATTCATAAAACATCAGGCTCATTCTTTGTACTGGGTGAACTGTTTACTTCACTGGAACTGCCCTTTGATGAACCCGCGACCAAACATTGTGGCTCCTGTACTGCCTGTATCGACATCTGTCCGACTCAAGCCATTGTCGAGCCTTATATGTTAGATGCTCGCCGCTGTATCGCCTATCTGACCATCGAATATAAAGGCATTATTCCAGAAGATTTGCGACGCGGAATTGGTAACCGGGTTTTTGGTTGTGACGATTGCCAGCTGATATGTCCATGGAACAGTTTCGCCCAAGTGACCTCGATAGAGGATTTTCATCCGCGGCATGGACTGGATCAAGTGAGTTTACTGGATTTATGGCAATGGGATGAAGCCACCTTTTTAAGTGCGACTGAAGGCAGTCCGATGCGTCGTACGGGTTATCAAAGCTTTATGCGCAATATCGCCATTGGTTTGGGCAATGCACCCTTTGATGGGCAGATTATTCCGGCCCTTCAGCAACAGCGTAATCAACATGATGAAATTGTGCAGGTACATATCGATTGGGCTATTCAAGAACAACTGGCAAAATCCAGTTGATTTTCCATCTTTACCTAGCGTCACAGTTTCACTTAAAAGCCTTACACACCCATGTTTCAGACTATGGCATAAATAAAAATAGTCAGAAATGAAGTGGAGGAAAGATGATGTCATCAAAAAATCCAAATCAAGAACTGCTGGAGCAGCTTCAGCATGACCAGCAGAAGCAACAACAGCAGCAGCCGCAACATGGCCCGATTAATTCCCCAAAAAATAATCAGCATGAACAGGATCAGCGTGTGTTTAACAAGCAGCACCGTAGTGATCTGCATGGCCAGGATATTCATGGAAATCACAGTAATAAATAATCTGGTAACTGAAAAACAAAGCTCACCTCGTGTGGGCTTTGTCATTTATATAAGGTCATATTTTGCTAGTGAAGCAAAAGCTTATTTTTATTAAGATGAACCGAATGATAAATAAACACAGTTAGGGAAAGAGATGAACAGTAGTGATGCGGTACGCAATGATTGGTCACGTGAAGAAATACAAACACTTTATCAGCAGCCTTTAATGGATTTAGTGTTTCAGGCGCAACAGGTTCATCGTGAACATTTCACCGCCAATACCGTTCAGGTGAGTACCCTGCTCTCGATTAAAACCGGTAAATGTCCTGAAGACTGTAAATACTGTTCACAATCAGCGCATTATGATTCCAAACTGGAAGCTGAAAAACGCATTGCAGTCGATAAAGTGATTCAGGAAGCCAAACAGGCGCTGGCATCAGGCAGTTCACGCTTTTGTATGGGGGCTGCATGGCGCAACCCGCATGAACGCGATATGCCTTATGTGCTGGAAATGGTACGTGAAGTTAAAGCACTCGGTCTGGAAACCTGCATGACACTAGGGATGCTAAATGGATCACAGGCTGAACGCTTGAAAGATGCAGGACTGGATTATTACAACCATAATCTGGACACTTCTCGTGAATACTATTCACATATCATCAGCACGCGTAGCTTTGATGATCGTCTGGATACTCTGGATCATGTGCGTCAAGCTGGTATGAAAGTCTGTAGTGGCGGTATTGTGGGTCTGGGCGAAAGTCGTGATGACCGGATTGGTTTGTTATATGAGCTTGCAACTCTGGCAATCCATCCTGAATCTGTGCCAATTAATATGTTGGTGCCGATTGAAGGCACACCGATGGCAGATGTAGAAAAACTGGATGTGATTGAATGGATTCGTACCATTGCCGTAGCACGCTTGTTGATGCCTAAAAGCTATATTCGCCTTTCTGCAGGGCGTGAATCCTTAAGCGATTCGGATCAGGCTTTGGCATTTATGGCTGGTGCCAATTCTATTTTTTCTGGTGAAAAACTGCTGACGACCCCTAATACATCCCAAGGTCGAGATCAGCAACTTTTTGCAAAATTAGGTTTAGTTGCAGAACAGCCAAAACCGAGTGTTCGCAGTCTGGCTACAGATGCCATGGCAAGCTAACAACTGTTTAACTTGATGAACTTGCAGAAAAGTTATGTGCAGTAATTAAAATACCATAACGGGCATTCAGATAATCTCCGACTCGGATTTGATCTACTCCATTAGCATGATGCACCATCAGCGCTTGCGTGACTGCATCATAACTAAAGGAGTCATAACTATCTTGATGCAGGCTGAGCCAGTGCAGCGTATCTGCCAGGTTGCTGTCGACGATATAGGTATCTGCATGAAAATCTTTGCTCATATGCCTGTTCATCATGTTGAAATTTCCCTTTAATTTTAACGGAAATTAGCCCATAACAAGCATAAAAAAGTGAGCCATTGCTCACTTTTCTTGCAAAAACTTTAGTCCTTATTCGTACCGCACTTACGACACTCCCTGTGTTCCCCGATTTCTTGCATTTGCTCATATTCATAAATATGCAAACAAAACAATTTTCTTAAAAGCTGAAGCATCATTGAAACTCCTGTTTAATCATTTTTTTAATACGCTTCTTAAGATATTCCGTCCTGAAACATCATGATTTTTGACTAAAAAATCATCTCATATTAATTAGCATAATTTTTTCAGTTGTAAAATGCATTTCATCTACTTTTCACTTTTTTGCAGATATTCTTTGAACTACATCACAATTATTTCATAAATATGAACTTTTTTTTTGATTAAAGAGGATGTTTATGGAATTTAGATAACAAAAGTAATATCTGAGGGAGATGCTTTTTTATTAAGCTGGTAACGAAGAATCTTTATTGAAAGGCAAACTAGAAAAGTTCATTATCAGTGGAGGCAACCCATTTTAAGTCCTTCGAGATAAGAACGATGATCAATTAAGTGAATTGCTTACTTCAGATTTCATAATATCCAAAAACAAAAAACCCCTTACGATTAATGCACGTAAGGGGTTGTTTTATATGGTGGGCCCAGACAGACTTGAACTGTCGACCAACGGATTATGAGTCAGAACAGTAATTCATAAAATAGACAATAAATACAATAAGTTAACCAATAATCCTGATGCAAAATCCAATAAAAACAAGGAGACTCTACCCAATAAAAACAACTTCTTGATTTGTAAGAAGTTACAGGTTTTCAGACTTCAAAATAGCTTTTCTAAGCTATTTCTATACTTGATGTAAATATAAGGTAAATAAGCTGATTTTTCTGGCATGGGTTTGCAATAGACCCTAAAAAGACCGTAAAAAACTGCTAGACCCTAGTAGATAGATCCCAGAAATATAATGATTATTTGATTGACCCTACAAGACCATAACTCTTTTTCCAATTGCATCTCAGACCTTAATCTATCCCAATTGAACTTTAATCACCCTGTACAGGGTATAGTTTTTTTTGCAGTAGACCTATGAATGGGGGGTAGCCTATTTTTATTTTTTTTATTTAATACCGACCCTCCCCCTTCAAATTGGCATTTGTCCTTATTCATAAGGGCTTAGTCAGTTTTGCAATATGGGATATTTGCTCCCCTTTATTTGGATTTTCTTCTCTCGATGTAACTATCTAAGTATAGAATTTCTCTCGATCATAAAATCCAAATATCACATGGACTTCACCGCATTCAGTACTATGAGTTTTATTCTGATATTAAAAAAGGTGAGCAAAGCCCACCTTCTCCTACGATCAAATCTACCCCTCAATCATACTTCTTCGTAGATCTCAGTTAAATTTTTTATTTTTCGCTTTTTTCGTCCACTTTTTGCATCATATTCAACCCCGTTTACAGATACGTACTTAGTTCTAAAGGATCCTTCTAGATCACTGAACACATAGCCATATGCACCTAGACTATTGAATCTCACTTTCTTCTTGTCATAAGGTTTTTTATCATTTCTCACTTCGACATTGGTATATCTTTTCAAAAACCGAATTGAACCGCCATCCGTGAAAACTAACTGTTTCTGCTCATTTACACATACATCTTCCAAGGGGTGCTCTTCAAGGAGAGCAACAACAGACCTGTTTTTTGCAAGCAACTTAAGCCAACTGTTCATTAACTTCGTAATCTCAGCATACCCATACCAATTTTCCTCCCGATTATTTTTGGGTAACCATTGCTCAAGTCCCTTCATGACAGATTTTACAAGGGGATGCATTTTATATTGAAAACCGATAGTCATTACACTATTAATCCGATTCTTCTGGATGGCGTCAGCTATATCTACAATATTACCCAGACGATCGCTCAGTTTCCCCATCTGTTCAAAAATTTCATAATGAACTGGTTCCTCACTTTTATCATAGAGGTTAATTCCATCTTTTACATTTTCTTGTAAATAGCTAATGAGAGTGTACGAATTCGTCTGAACTCTATCGATGACATCAGCAATCACTTCAGGAATGACCTTTTGCTTCATTTGCTTCATTTCTTCCGCACATAGCTCTAGGTTATCAAGCAATTCACTATCAAGTACATCCTGCGATAAATTGACTTTCACTTGAGCATGAGGCATCAACCCTAATAGGCGAAACTTTAGGTAACTACTATTGAAGTAACATTTATGCAAGTCGAGTTGGTATCGTCTCCCTGCCAAACTTGGTGTATTTAGACATATTTTTTTATTATCCAGCATAAACCCCTTACACTGTAATACTTCATCAGTCAGTGCATTGAAGGCCTTAACCCTGTCCATTTTGTCGTTAATCAAGTCCTCAAAGCCTTCGAACTTATCTTTGTTTATTAGCTTCAGGACTTCATATTCCAGATAATATTCCATCTTTTTAAATTGTTTGTCCATCGTAGACACATGTATTTGGTGTTCCTTGTTGCAGTCAATCTTTTTCACCTCGATGTCTTGTGAAAGATGAATAAATATAGGTGGGTTTGCTTTACGCATTCGCCCAATAAATTGGGTAATTTCTTCAGGATGAGCGTATTGACCCATGATATGCACGCTATCGACTTCATCATCGACATTATTCAAGTTAATGGCTTCATCCATAATAGAAGTGCAGAGAACTACTTGATATTTTGAATCTAGTTTAGAAACACTCAACATCTCAGTACATTTTTTACGGGACATTTCATCCCGATTGATAAGCATTACTGAGTAATCTTGTTTCTCTAGGTATTTCTGAATGAGCTTAGATTGTGCAATGTCATTCAGTCGAACCAATACAATTTTTTTCTTACCTTCTTTCTTTGCTTCTGAAAGACGAGTACAGATATGGCGCAAACCATTTAACTTGTGTGCCTCTTTGTATCTTAGAATATGAATAATACGTTTCAGGTCTACCGGTTTTTGAATATCAGAATAGTGGCTGATATTAATGCCAAGCTGTTCGAATAACGGCTCAGTTAAAGTAGCTGTCAACAAGACAGTCTGGTCATATTTATCATTTTTGATGGATGACAATAAGGGATAAATCGCTTTGTCACGATAATTTCCAGCAGAATAAAGCTTCTGGCACTCATCAATCACAACAACAGTTTTTTGATCCAAATAATTTTTTATTTTGTGATATTGGTCATATGTAATGACTACACTGGATTTGCATAAGTTCTTTAGCCTTTCTTTGGGAATTGACTTTTCTCCATGTATAAAATGGATATTTGCCTGATGCCCATAGTCTTCTTCACATTGTTTGACCTGAGCAATGGTTGGACAACATAACACCACATTGTGATCACGCATTAAAGATTTAAGCACAAAAGTAGTTTTGCCCGCCCCTGTATTGGCTCGGATCAATGTATTGCCATAATGCAGTTGAATTCTATCTTGAATGGTTTCGTCTGCATTCAATTGGATAACCTGTTTTTTAGGTAATTTAGACACGAGTTCTCCTATGAGGTGCCTTTGATGGCACCCCAGATAAAAAGTGATTTGAATTAAGGTGAGTTAAGCGACTTTCGCTTCACGGATTTTGCTTGCTACATGTTCTGATGCAGCCAGTAAAGTGTCAGATTGCAAATGGGCATATCGCTGAGTCGTTTGTGGTGACGCGTGTCCAAGTAAATGCTGTACCACATATAAGCTTTGACCACTGTTCACGGCTAAGCTTGCAAAGTTATGACGTAGATCATGAATACGCATATTGTCGATCCCTGCAATAGCCATTACTTTGTCAAAGGTTTTACGGATATCATTGAATGCCAAGCCTGTTTGTGGATTGGCGAATATATAACGATGCTGTTTAGACATCTGATGAATAATAGACAGAGCATCTTGATTCAAATGTATGCGTCTGGCCTTACCTGACTTGTTTTCAGATAGCAGCCATACGCCTGTTTTAAGATCAACGTCAGTCCATTGCATATCCAGTGCTTCTCGCTTACGCACACCAGTCAGCAGTAAGAATTTAATTACAGCAACAATGACCAGATTACTAATGCCAAACCGTGTTGGCTGGCTGAGAACATTCATCAGCTCTTTCAGCTCATCATCATTGAGATAGCGTTCTTTTTGGTTATTCTCCTTATATTTTTTCACTCGTTGTACTGGATTAATTTCAATTAACTCATGATCGATTGCCATATTGAAGATTGATGATAATAATGCTCTTACACGATTAATGGTCGCATTACTCAGCTTCTTCTGATGGCGTAAATCCGCAATTAACTGGCTTAATTGTCCCGATGTAATATCCTTAAAGGTATAGTTCCCCAGTACAGGCGCAATATGCATTCTTAGGCGTGATTCATCATCACCATAAGATTTCTTACGACTCTTGGCCTCAACCAAATAAACAGTTTGTGCAAACTGACCAAAGGTAACTACCTGTGGCTTCAGTTGCTGCGCAAATGGATGACATTTCTGACTGATTAAGCGATGGTATTTCTCTACCTGTGGCTTTAAAGCTTTAAGTTTCATAATAATATTACTATGAGAACATGAACCCAAGCTTTGGGATATTTTCTTACCTTCGTAAGTCAGGCGAATAATGAACCTAACACCTTCAGCGTTACTGATAAATTTCAAGCCTTTGAAGCCAGAAGTTAATTTGCTGACATCATATTCTTTGCCCTTTTCAAATTGGGACCAATCGATATTTTTAAGTGACATATAACATACTCCTCATATCAGAAAAAATAATATATTTAAGTTAATCAATTACATACAAAAATAAGAATGTACAACCTACTTTTTTCAAGACATACGAACCCCTAACGGGTTAACGCTATTCATCAAAAAACCAATAGATTTGTGTCAAAGTGCTGACGGTATAAATCACGATCAAGTGAAAGTACCGACATAGAATGGATTAAGCAGTTACATGCTCTCGCCTGATCAAGTGCAAAATCATGTTAAGGCCTAGTACAGAAAATTCGTGTTCTGGCGCCAATGAACGCGAATTTTGTATAACTATTTAAGTTATTAAATCATTCCAGCTGGAACATTGTCCCAGGCAAAATGAATAGATGGGTATTGACCTGGCATAGAGTGTAAATAACTAGGCAAGGTAGCACTGCTTGGTAACTTTTCTATAGTTTTATCACTACGATTATGTCTGATTGCATAGAGTCCTTTTAGGAAGACAATCAATAGTTCATACATCTGACGATCCAGCACAATTTGCGTGCTCATACTATTAAACAAAGCTCTAGCATTTTTCACTAGGATAGGCTTTCCTAAAGGTAACTGATCTAGATGATCGAATATATGGGTTACTGGTACTACCACAGTTTTTGACTGAGAATTTGTCAATAAAATACGGCCAGTAAAATTTCCTAGATGAGAGTATTTTTTTGAATTCATTTGAACTTTTTGCATTTTAAACACCTTAAATTGATAAATATTCCACCCTGTCATTCTCACAATGTGAGATTTACCATAGAGTGGTTTTACAAAGAAGTAAGCAGTTATATGCTGACTGCTTACTTCAAATGGTAGAACTACTGCTTTTAGCCTTAGAACCGCCTGCCATACTTGAATCGCCTAGGCGATAGTCACCATTGACCTACAGCCAATAAATCTATTTGAGAACAATATCCTCATCCTCGAGGGAAAAATCTCCTATATCCATAAAAATAAGAATAGGTTCATTTGCTAGAGGATCATCGTCTTGCGACATTGAATAACCGCACTCATATAAAAGCTCATTTATTTGATCATCAGTCAAATCGACAGCATCTCGATTTGCTACTTGTACGTCTAATGTGTCCATTGCAATTTCCTTGGTAGTTGATCGGAACAAAAACAAGCTTATATGAATAAAAAAATACTAACATCTGGTCTGCAGAACTTATTTTCCATTTTTATCGTTTTAGTAGATGATTGGCGAATAACGGTTATAATCTAGAATTGTTCATTTTGTGGTGTAGACTTATGGCAATTCCCAAGAATGTCTTCAATATTTTAAATAACAATTTCGACCTAGTACTTAGTAAGAGATTTAAACCAAAACATTTGGTCGAACTCGTAACCCTATGCCCAGCTCATAGTGCTGATCTTCCTTTGCTCTATAAATGCTCATATCCCTATTGTGGATCTCCTATCACTCAAAAACAGGCTTACTATTACTTAGATCAATTTAAGAAACACTACGCCTACATCAGAGTTGCTCAATATGCTGTAGATGCTGAACGTTTAAATGAATTTCGTAGCATCTATTATGATAAACATGGCTTTATCAAACCGTTGGATCAAAACTTTCGTGAGCCGAGGAAAGCTAGTGAGGATGATTTTTATCATTTTATGGGTCACATTTTGAATACAGATGGATTCAAAAGTTCTGGTGAGCTATACCAACGCTTTATCAATAATTTCAACTTCAATCAGCCGGTATATTCAGTGGATAAAAGTAAAAATCGAAGTATAGAAAAGTCTATTTCAATAGAAGTAAAGAAGCGTATTAGCCGAAATACCTTTAATCGTTATCTACTTGAATTTTTTAGAAAAAATGAAAAATCGTTATCTCAGTTCAAATACAAAATTATCAAAGCAAAAAGTACAAAGACTGGTTATTACACTGAAGCAAATAAGTGTGATTAAAATAGCTATTGTCAGCTTTTAGAATGGGCAGCCCCAAGGACTAGTAGACCCTTAACCTGCTTATCCTGTACACCTATCAAGCCTTACCAACAAAAGAAAAAGAAAAAAATACCGTAAAGCCGAAAAGCTTTACGGTTCATTCTGCGGTTTTTTACTTACATTTTGATTATTTGTTGAATTTTATTTACTTATTACCATGGTCATAGGTATGAATAAGAATAGTAAATCCCGTCTTGAAAATAAATAATTGATTTTACTACTAACGAAGTAAATGCTCATTATCTTTGACTTGTTTATATGTAATATATAGACAAATGAAAAAAGTAATAATAGGGCATAAAAACATAGCACTTCCCAATCTACTTTGCTCTTGCAATTCTCCCCCTAATATTTCTATCACCACCACATATAAGATTGTATTTAATACGAATGCAAAAAAGGCAAAAGGTACAGGCAAAAAATACTTCGTAATATTCTTAAAAGAAGTTATTTTATTTTGAAATATTTTTAAAAATAAAGAACGAACTATTGTGATAGTGAAAAACACAGTAAACATGTTAAAAATAAATAGTTTCATATTTTAATCCCCTAAAAAAAACAGATTACCGTGAACTTAATCTGTTTTTTTAATTTTAGTTTACATGTCACGATAACTCATTGGTAGACACTCACCTATTAAGTGTGCAACACGTTTTACACTTGTCACAGTAGGAAGAAAGGTTGCAATTTTTTTATTGTTATAAAAGACTTCAATCTTTTTCGCTTTGGAAATCCTACTCCTAAACTCATCCCAATCATTTGATGCAGAACGCCATGCAGTTGTACCAGAGGTTGTTGCTGTATATTCACCATCAAACAGAAATTCCATATTACGAGATGAATCTGTATTTTGATATTCTTTACCTTTAGTTTCTACGATTACAGAGTGATCAAAAATATCAGCAGCAGCTGAATTACACATCACAGTCAGCTTTTGATTCTGACTATTGGTTAATATATATTCATCAAAGCCATGATTAAATGATGATGACCATATATTTGGAGCTGCATTAGCATATGCACAGCCCCCCATTAGACCAATAATTAGTGTTAAATTTCTCATATTATCCTCTACACTATTTTTAAAATTAATTGAGTCTAAATTAACTACAACGCACGTATTGAACGTTGTAGTTGGACTCATGATGCTTCCCAACTATTTTTAGACTCTTCCCATTTTGAGCCAGTGTGAGTTTTAAATGAGAGGGGGTTTTATATACATTACCTTCATCAGTATACTCTTCAGTACCGTATACAGTAATACTATGAGCATTATGAGTAACTATTTTGTTCACAGTTGCGAGTCCCCAATCAGCATCAGGGGTATACTGCTTTTTATTGATAACAGCAGGTGTATAACATTGCTTAGCTTTATCCCAAGTACCCTGAAATTTCTGTGGGATATAAGATGCTGCTAAAGTAGATAAAGGAGTAACTACTAACAATAATGTACAAATTTCTTTTTTCATCATGGATCTCTAAAATTTTAATTTTCAAGTGATTTTCACATACTTTTATCACAGCGCAACCAAATATGCAGAGAATATTTCTTAGACATTTGCCTTATTGTATAAAGACTAAATTTATCTTAATACCCTCTGACTTAATGATCCCTTCCGCAGTACATACTACGGTCAATAGTCACTGGGCAGTAAATTCGTAGTTACTGATCGATCAGCTTCGGTTATGATCCAGATTTTATCCTTGGAAAAGTTGTAGCTGGATAGGATGCGTAATTGCATCAGTAAAGCTTCTTCATTGGATTCCCGATCTTCTTCACACACATCACCCCAATCATCCCTGATGATGTCTTGCAAGTAATGCGAGCAAGTCACTTTCCTCAACTTCGGCGAATCGTAATGCGTTTTGAGTAGGCACGACTTGGCTTATCCTTAGTATTTCAATAAGATAAAATAAAGCCCATATCCTTTATTGGGATACAGGCATAAGATATCAGTGAAAATTAAATCAAGTTATAACATCGTGATAAGAGCTGAATAAACCGTAGTAATTACTCTAAACCCAGTATTTGGGCTTGAACCAAAATATCATCCCCATCACGATAGAATCGAAACGAAATTGGGTATGTATTACCATCATTGAGTAATGCATAGCCTTCACACTTCCGTTCTGTTAGTACTGCACTAACTTCTGTCACATTATTTAATTTAATTAATGAATAACCATGAGCACGGCCTAAAGGTGAATCTGCTAATACACTTATAACGTTCTCAGTGGCTTCGCTACTATCACACTCAGGATAATCAACAAGTGCCTTTTTGCGCTCTTTTTCTGCGCTTTTTATCTCTTCAATATGCTCACTCTCTATCTTTTGTGCTTCTTGATCTACTTGTTTTTGGTGCTGTTCTTCTTCCAATTTTTCTTCGGCATACTTTAATAGCTTACTAGCTTCCGCAAACCCTTTTTCATCAGCAGGATAATCAGATAATAGAGATATGACTTGGCTATATTGTTGGTTAGAAGCTGCAATTTTTGCTTTTTCAAACTTTGAAGGCCAAAGAAGTGTCCGAGCTTGTTTCAGCAAAGCCTGCGCTTCAGTATAATTCTTATCCGTAGATTCGATATTTTCCAATTTGGTAATTGCATAATCATAATTTTTTTCTAAAAATGCTTTTTTACCAGTCTCGAAAGAATTTGGACTACCTATGATTTGCACAACAAAAGCAAAAATAAATACAAAGCCATAAACTGCAATGACTTTTCCTCTTGTTTTGTTGATGTTACCAAACAACACCCAATTAGGGTTAATTAATCCTACAATTAGTGCAAGAATAGCTAAGCTAGCTAGAGCTGATCCTATTGTTTCTAACATAAAATTTTCTCAATAAAGAACAATGGTATTTAGGTGGTAATAAATTTCTTATGACAATAAAATTATACATTTTATAAGTAATTTAATTTACCACAGTAAATATTCAAATTATTAATTTCAATTGATTTTTCATATTCTTATAAAAAATATAAAAAGGCAATTAGATAATATCTTAGACCAACTAATTATTGTCCCAAAAAAATCACCGTAAAGCCGAAAAGCTTTACGGTTCATTTTACGGTACGTGCTACGGTCAATAGTCACTGGGCAGTAAAATCGTGGTTACTGATCGATCAGCTTCGGTTATGATCCAGATTTTATCCTTGGAAAAGTTGTAGCTGGATAGGATACGTAATTGCATCAGCAAAGCTTCTTCATTGGATTCCCGATCTTCTTCACACACATCACCCCAATCTCCCTGATGATGTCGTGCAAGTAATGCCAGTAAGTCAATGTTTTCAGCTTCAGCGAAGCGAAGTGCACTCGGTGTAGACACGACTTGGCCTAAAGCAAATAAGTTTCGCTTGGTCATAAAATTCGCTCAGATTAAAGTTAATAGTGAGGTTGCTACGTCAGGAGTGGTGTTACAGGTCTACATCACTTGTAGTTGATGTTGTTCAAAAATGGCTTTCGGAACATAGACCAAAATGCCTTCATTGTCGTTAAGCATGATGTAGATCTCAAACCAATCCTTTTTCTTTTCAACAAACTCAATCTCTCCCATGTTCAGCTTTTCAGAAAGACTGAAGCTAAGATTTTCAAAAGGCTGAATCAGGTCTTGCTCATCTTCACAAACAACAAACCACCCATGTAGGGTGGCTTGATAAGGTTCTTCATACTGATGCTCTAGGATTTGCATCGTTTCAAGAATGGCATGAGCTATGGGCTGTTCATGCACTTTCTGGATATCTGATTTACTCTTGATCAATTTCATCTTCACTACCCTCATCCATTGAAGTAGATTCAACTTTTTCAGCAGTTTTATGCTGACGCTTTTTTGTGGATTTCAGTCCAGTAGTTTTATCAGCGTGAGATGAATCGATATCTTCTTGCCCCGTTTTCAGATGGCTTTCCAGACCAATTGACCAGAGTTCATAGTCTTCATTGACTTCCAGCAAACGTGCAGTTTGTGGATGGGTATGAATCACGTTCTGATCGACCAGTACAGCCCCTAAAAAACTTGAATTATTGACTGACTTACCAATGAACAGTGATTTCAATGCGGTAGCATGGAAAGGCTTGCCTTCTTGGTATAACTTACCAAGCAGTTGAATAATCTCATCGACTTTGATCAGTTCTGCACTAAAGCCTCCTGTAGATTCATTCTTGCTTAATGCAATACCAAAAGATTGATCTTCACTGTGTTGCCATAATTGATAGTGCAGTTGACCTTCAGCACGATCAGACAATTTATTGCAGGTAAAAGTATGAATCAGGTTATAGCCTATTTTGTCATGAATACGTGGTTGCATGGTTTTGATTCCTGTAGACGTAAAAAATCCCAATACACCGAATGGCATATTGGGATAGATAAAATGGAAATGGTTTACTTATAAGATGACTTTCAATACAGCACAGACTTTGGTCACGTTATCACTGTCCATATCATTGCAGACACGAATTGCATTCGCTATGGATTGGGTTTGATGATGCGGAATACATTCCAATACATCTGACACTGATTCAAGTTCTGGATAATATTTTTTCATGGTCACTCCTTTGGCTTCAGACCACATAAATAATATCTTCAAGAAATACGGTTTCTTACAGCTATGAATAAAAAGCTGAATAGGCTATACCTATACGCCAAAATCTGTCGCAATACTCTTTTTATTACATGATAAAAATAGTATTTATCGGTAAACTAACCACAATTTGCTTCATATTTTAATAAGGTTCAAGATGACCCAGGTTCAATTGCAACAACTACAAAGACAGCTTTGGAATATTGCCAATGATTTACGTGGAAAAATGGGTGCTGATGAGTTTCGTGACTACATCCTCGGTTTCATTTTCTTCAAATATCTGTCTGAGAAAGCAATTAACTTTGCCAATGAGCTTCTGAAAGATGAAGGCATGGTGGAAAAGTACAATGAATTGAATGAAAGTAATCCTGACCATGCAGAATTGATCGAAGGTATCAAAGAAAACTCGGTAGATGAAGTGGGTTATGCCCTATCTCCTAGTCAACTCTTTCATAGCCTTGCAGAACGTGGTCGTCAAAATCAATTTATTCTGGATGACTTGGCCGAAACACTAAGAGCGATTGAACGTAGTACATTAGGTGCTGAGTCAGAAGATGACTTTGCTAACCTGTTTGAAGACCTTGATATCAACTCAACCAAGTTGGGTAACAACGCCAATGACCGTAATGAGTTAATCAGTAAAGTACTCACTCATCTCGACAATATTGATTTTGACTTGAGTAACTCAGAATCTGATGTTTTGGGTGATGCTTATGAATACCTGATTGGTGAGTTTGCTTCTGGTGCAGGTAAAAAAGCAGGTGAATTCTATACTCCTCAAACTGTATCTACTCTCCTTGCCAAAATTGTCACACAAGGCAAAGAGCGCTTACGTTCTGTATATGATCCGACCTGTGGTTCAGGTTCTTTGCTATTACGTGTTAAGCGTGAAGTCAAAGACGTAGATATGATCTTTGGTCAGGAGATGAACCGCACGACCTATAACTTGGCACGTATGAACATGATTTTGCATGATGTACATTTTGCCAAGTTTGATATCAAGCAAGAAGATACACTGACACGTCCTCAGCATATCGATATGCGCTTTGATGCTGTAGTGGCTAACCCTCCTTTCTCTGCAAAATGGTCAGCAGATCCTATTTACTTACAAGATGAGCGTTTCAGCCGTTATGGTAAGTTAGCTCCAAGTTCAAAAGCGGATATGGCTTTTGTTCAGCACATGCTTCATCAATTGGATGAGCAAGGCACGATGGCCGTTGTTCTTCCACATGGTGTACTGTTCCGTGGCTCAAGTGAAGGTGTGATTCGTCAGTACCTGATTGAGAAAATGAATGTGGTAGATACCATCATTGGTTTACCTGCCAACATCTTCTATGGCACATCTATTCCAACCTGTATCTTGGTGCTCAAGAAAAATCGTACCCATACAGGTGATATTCTGTTTATTGATGCTAGCAATGACTTTGACAAACAGAAGAACCAGAACAAGTTACTGCCTGAGCATTTGGATAAGATTATTGATGCCTTTACACAGCGTCAGAACATCGATAAATATGCCAAGGTTGCTACGCTGCAAGAAGTCAAAGACAATGACTACAACCTGAATATTCCACGCTATGTCGATACTTTTGAAGTGGAAGATGAAATTGATCTGAATACCATTGCTCAGCAACTGAAAGCACTTGAGCAGCAAAGCCAAAATACAGACAAAGTGATTGCTGAATTCTGCACAGAGCTTGGCATTGATTCACCGTTTGCGGAGGTGAAGTAATGTCTGTGCCAAAGTTACGATTCAAAGAGTTTGATGGGCGTTGGAGTTCTTTAAAATATAAAGATGTCCTGACGATCAAATACGGTAAAGATCATAAGCTATTAAATGAAGGAATTTATCCAGTTTATGGTACTGGTGGAATCATGCGCTATGCCGATCAATACCTTCATGATGGTGAAAGCATTTTGATCGGGCGAAAAGGAACTATTGATCAACCCAAATATGTAGATGAAAAATTTTGGACGGTCGATACTCTTTTTTATACTCAGATCAAAGATAACAGTATCCCATTATTTCTGTATCAACATGCTCTTCAAGTAAATTGGTCAGGCTTAAATGAAGCAACTGGCGTTCCTAGCTTAAATACAACATCGATCAACAATGTAGATATTGCTCTTCCTCCCAAAGAAGAGCAAAGAAAAATCGCCTCTTTTCTTTCCGCAGTAGATGAAAAAATAAGTCAATTGACGCAAAAACACCAACTCCTGAGCCAATACAAACAAGGCATGATGCAAAAGCTGTTCAGTCAGCAAATTCGCTTCAAGGCTGATGATGGAAGTGAGTTTGGGGAGTGGGAGGATAAAAGAATTTCAGAAATTGCTTCTTATAGACGTGGTAGTTTTCCTCAACCCTATGGTTTGCCTGAATGGTTAAATGAAAATGGGTTTCCATTCGTTCAAGTTTATGATGTTGCAGATAACATGCTGTTAAAAGATAAAACAAAAATCAAAATTAGTCAGCTCGCAGCAAATCAAAGTGTTTTTGCCAAAACTGGAACATTAATTATCACTCTACAAGGCTCAATTGGTCGTGTCGCAAAAATGCAATACGATGCTTATGTAGATCGAACGCTTTTGATTTTTCAAAGTTATTCAATGCCTATTAATACAGACTATTTTAAGTATGCTCTGTACTTGCTTTTTAATATTGAAAAAGAAAAAGCTGATGGCGGTATTATTAAGACTATTACGAAGGAAACACTTTCCAAATTCAATATTGGAATACCTTGCCTCGAAGAGCAAACCAAAATCGCTAATTTCCTTTCAGCCATGGACCAAAAAATTGAAGTCGTAGCTCAGCAAATTGAACAGGCCAAACAATGGAAAAAAGGCTTGTTGCAACAGATGTTTGTATAGGGGAAAACAATGACCCACGGAAAAAGTATCAAGCTGTTTTTGGTGGATGGTTCGATTAATGGCATCCTGACGGCTGAAATCATCAACTGGACTGGTCATGTTCTTTCAGCACCACGCACTAAACTCTTGGATCTCATCCAACGAGAAGAATGTGCCAGAACAGGTATCTATTTCCTTGTGGGTCAAGATCCCGAAGACTCATTACCAAGCGTCTATATTGGTGAATCGGATGATGTCGCTAACCGTTTGAAACAGCATAACCGTACTGAAGACGCAGGTGGAAAGGACTTCTGGGAAAAAGTATGTCTGGTCACAGGTAAAGACCAAAATATCACCAAAACCCACATTAAGTACCTTGAAAGTCGCTTGATCGATATTGCGAAGCGTAGCGGACAATGCCTACTCAAAAATGGCACAGCACACCTCTACAACCGCTTACCTGAATCAGATACAGCGGATATGGAATACTTTCTGGAACAAATACAAGTGGTTCTCCCTGCCCTTGGATATACATTCCTCAAGGAAATGAAATATCCAAGTGAACAGCCAAAAGTACATAGTATTGCTCCTGCTTCAGTGGAGAGCTTCAACACAGAAGCAGATTTCTACCTATCCGCTAGAGATATTCAAGCCAAAGCAAAAATCATTGATGGTGAGTTCTATGTACTCAAAGGCTCCCAAGTACGTAGAGATGTCAGTCAACCTACACACAACTATATGAAGAACCTTCGACCACAGTTGTTTGAAAATAACATCATTGATCCAAATACCTATACGTTCAATCAAGACTATTTATTTTCAAGTCCATCAGCAGCAGGCGCAGTCATCTTGGGAAGAGCATGTAATGGCCGTAAAGAATGGAAAGATTCGACCAACCATCTGACTTATGAAACATGGCAACAAAACCAAGTTGAGCGTGTAATTCAAGAATAAATGAAATTGTGGGGGTAAAGCGGTAAATGTCAGTACAAAGCGAAGAACAACTTGAAAATGAATTGATTCAGCACTTAAAGACCTTAGGCTATCGTCAAGTTGATGTAAAAGATGAAAAGCAGCTCCTGATCAATCTCAAAACCCAGATTGAGCAAGCCAATGGGCTTTCTGTACTTTCTGAAAATGAATGGGGACAGATTCTCAATCATCTGAAAGCTGGTAATAGCTTCAATTGTGCCAAAGTGCTACGTCATCGCTTTCCAGTGACCTTTGATGATGGCTCAACACGACACATTGACTTTCTGTTCTCGGACGCAAGTAAGAACATTTACCAAGTAACACATCAAATTGCGATTGATCATTCCAGTATCAATGGGCATACCAGTCGCTTTGACGTTACCCTGCTGATTAATGGCCTACCATTGGTTCAAATTGAACTGAAACGTGCCGGTGTAGAACTCCCTGAAGCATTCAATCAAACGCAGCGCTATGCCAAAGCAGCCTATGGCAGTGGTACAGGATTGTTCAACTATATTCAGCTTTTTGTGATCAGTAATCGTGACCATACGCATTACTATGCCACAGGGACAAATAACTTTGAGTTTACCTTTCCTTGGGCAAACTTTGACAACAAGCATGTCCACAAAATCGATGCTTTTGCTGATACCTTTCTGAACCACTCGCATATTACTCAGATGCTGACTGAATATATGGTGATTCTGGAGGCAGAAAAGCGCTTAATGGTACTTCGCCCCTACCAGATTTATGCAGTACAGCAAATTATTCAGCGTGTACAAACAGCCAAAACTCATGGCTATATTTGGCATACTACAGGTTCAGGTAAAACATTAACTTCATTCAAAGCCAGTCAATTGATCATGCGCTTGCCTGAAGTCGAAAAAGTGCTATTTGTAGTGGATCGTAGTGATCTGGACACACAAACAGTGCGAGAGTTCAATGCTTTCAAAAAGGATAGTGTTGATACCACCAAGAATACCAATACTCTGGTCAATCAATTGGGTCAGAAACATGACAAACTCATTGTAACGACCTTGCAGAAGCTCAATATTGCGATTAGTTCTGATCGCTATGCAGATAAAATTGCCTATCTGAAAGACAAGAAAGTCGTGATTATTTTTGATGAGTGTCATCGTAGTCAATTTGGTGATACGCATCGTAATATCAAACGCTTTTTCAACCATGCACAAATGTTTGGCTTTACTGGCACACCTATTTTTGAAACCAATAGCCAACTTAAAATTGATTCCAAGGCTGTGACCACCAATGCCCTATTTGATGAATGCCTGCATAAATATGTGATTACCGATGCAATCCGGGATGGCAATGTATTACCCTTCCAGATTAGCTACCTAGGTAAATACACTGCAAACGGTATCGAAACCAGTCACAATTATGAAGAAGATGTTGAAGGTATAGATACCAAAGAACTGTTTGACAATCCAGAACGTCTGGAGATGATCACTCGCTATATTGTCGACAATCACCACATAAAAACCAAGAACCAGAACTTCACTGCCATGTTCTGTGTAAGTTCAGTCGATGTACTGAATCAATACTATGCGCTATTTGAAAAAGTACAGCAGCAAAAGCAACAAGAAGCAGAAGATCAAGGTCGAATCTTTCAGCCTCTCACTGTGGCAACTATATTCTCCTTTGCAGCCAATGAAGAACTCAAAGTTGAAGACAGTAATGGTTTGATTGATGAAGAATCTGCTGATATCCCAACAAGAATCAGTCAATCCAATCGTGACAAACTCGATGGCTATATTGCGAAATATAATGCTCAATTTGGACAGAATTTTAACTCAGGTGATGAGTTTTATGCCTATTACCGAGATATTGCCAATCGGGTACGCAAAAAAGAAATCGATATTCTCTTGGTCGTGAATATGTTCCTGACAGGTTTTGATTCAAAGACTTTGAATACCTTGTATGTGGATAAAAACCTCAAATATCATGGTCTGATTCAAGCATTTTCACGCACCAATCGCATCCTGAATGCAGACAAGCCATTTGGCAACATTGTCTGCTTTCGCAATCTGAAACAAGCTACAGATAAAGCCCTAGCACTGTTTTCCAACAAGGCTGAAGCAGAAAAGATAGTATTGATTCCAAGCTTTGAAAGCATCAAGGAAAAATACAATGCTGCTGTTGCTGAATTACTTAAGATTGCCCCTGACCCAGACAAGGTGCTGGAACTGCCCACAGAAGAGCAGCAATTGCAGTATGTGAAGGCTTTCCGTGAAGTCATGCGGATCAATGCACAACTGGAAAACTTTGTTGAATACGATCAGGATGACACTGACTTAAACAAAGCTGAATTTCAGAAGCATACCTCACAATATAAGTACCTCTATACCAATACTCGTGTCGTACAACCGAAAGACAAAGTTTCTGTACTGAATGATGTGAACTTCCAACTGGAACTCATTCACAAAGATACAATCAATGTCGGCTATATCCTGAATTTACTGCAATCTGCAATCAACAACACCGATCAGAAACAAAAGCAAAAATATCACGCACAGGTGCAAGATCTACTAGCAAATAATCATACGCTGTACGACAAACAGGAACTGATCCAAAAGTTTCTGGATGAAAATATTCCACGCATGATCACAGGGCAAAGTGTAGAAGAAGCATTTGCACAATTCTGGGATGTAGAAAAGGAACGAGCGATTGATGAGCTTTGTCAAGAAGAAGCAATCAAGCCTGAAGTGTTCAAACAAGTGATCGGTAAATATGAATACACCAAACGTCTGCCAAGTCGTGAAGATGTGACTGATCTACCTATTACTCGCCCCAAAATTTCAGAGCGTAAAACACTCATGAATACGCTAGTACTCAAGACCAGACAATTCATCGATAAGTTCTACACTGGGCTGTAGTTTCCATTGGCCCTTACTCAATATACATATCTAAGCAAACTCCCCAACCAAAACTGGTTTTAGCCCTATATCATCGGGCTAAGATCAGGTAAGCATAAATTCCCCATCCCTACACTAAAACTCATTTCTCTGCTCATAGCGAAACTTGATGATCAATCTTTATGATCGTTTTTTATTCATCAATTACGATACTCACATCGAAAGTGAGAATATAGTGAAATGAAAATGGGCGCTGTATTTTTTGATATTTGAGTTTAGCCCATCGGATTATCGAACAAATGGACCACATACGGTCTATGAAAATCCGGTGGTCTAGAATCTTCAGACAACAAAAAACCCCATAAACCAAAGGCTTACGAGGTTAAATGTGGTGGGCCCAGACAGACTTGAACTGTCGACCAACGGATTATGAGTCCGCTGCTCTAACCAACTGAGCTATAGGCCCTATATGCTGAAAACTTTATTTATCAATAAGTTCAGGCGTCATGAATACTAGCTAAGATTTTTTGGAAAGACAAGTGCTTTTATAACTGCTTGAACATTTAGGCAGCAATCATGGGCGACTTGTCTTAGTCAAAATTCAGTTACTTAAGACTTCAGTATAGGAGGCATATAGAAAAATGAGATACATGCTGCATCATTTAAGATAAATGAGCCTGTATCTTGAATTTAATCCGGTCTACTAAGCGTAAAACTGATAGATTTAAGGTCTTAGTATATCTATAAGGTATCAAAATTCTTTATTACTCAGGCAGCAATGTTAAAGGAATAGCCTAGAACTAAAGAAGATAGAATGACTAGAATTCAGACTTCATTTCTTCGTCTTTATGTAAATCCTGCTTAATTTCGATCAAAGACCATACAATTATAAGCGCAAAAATCAATAGGGAGACTACGAAGGCTGTCATGTACGTCATACTTTTCAATCTCAGAGTAGAAAGAATAAGAAAATAGAAAAGACCTGTATCAGTCTTCTTCTTCGACAAAAGTCTAATAACTAAAGTGTGCTCTGGATAGTCATTTTTTCATCATTTTAAGACTTTTTTTGTATCTACTGATATTTTTAAGATATTAATATTATTTTATTTATATATATTAACTCTTAATTTTGCAGCTTAAAAAGATGAATAAATCATAGATTTTTACATTATTCGCTGATTTTATTGGAAAGCCTATTGACTGTATGGGCGAACAAGATGAAATTATGCAGTTCTCTACATACAGCTTTTACTTCTCCGTACTTATGCTAAACAAATTCCTTGGCGAATCTGCATTTAAACTTGCAGGTTGGCAATATCATGTCGAACCAGATGTGCTTGAAGACAAACAGGTCATTATTGGATTCGAACATACCTCAATGATGGATGCGGTACTGTCAATTGCCCTGTTCCAGATCTATGATCTCAAGGTACATACCTTAATCAAAAAAGAATTATTTAAAGGACCTTTCAAACCGCTATTAAACGCTGTGGGTGGTATTCCGGTTGACCGCAAGGCCAGTAAAGATATCGTGACCCAGATGGTGGAACATTTTCAGAACAATGAAAAGTTCAATCTGGTCATTGCTCCCGAAGCGACACGAGCCAAACAGGGTGAAGCACGCAAACCGATCCGTACCGGTTTCTGGCATATTGCCAAGGCTGCCAATGTACCGATCGTGTTGTTATACGCCAATTCCAGAACCAAGCAAGGTGGCATTCTTGGCAAGATCTATCCGACAGACCTTGTGCATGACCTGGCTTTGATCAAACAACTGTATAAAGATAAGGTTGGTCTGGATATCGTTATTCCAGAATAAGCTTTTTAAAAGAAAAGCACGGACATAATCAGCGATTTCGCTTTTTATGTCCAAGTCATCTGTCTATATCAATGTATAAATAGAATTATAAATCTCCCTATCCTCTTTCTATTTTTCCTCGATATTGCACTTTTTTTGTTTTTATCCTGAAATCTCAAATCCAGGCACTTTTTTTTAAAAAAACGCTTATGGTAGAATTTCGGCATTCTGATAGGCATACAGCCAATCTACAAGGAGCATAGTTCGCATGGCGGGTCATTCCAAGTGGGCCAATATTAAGCATCGCAAAGCAAAACAAGATGCGAGTCGTGGTAAAGTTTTTACCAAATACATTCGTGAATTAACCACTGCTGCAAAGCTTGGTGGTCCAGATACTGCAAGCAACCCTCGTCTACGTGCTGTGGTTGAAAAAGCATTATCAGTGAATATGACACGTGACGTGATCAACCGTGCCATTCAACGTGGTGCTGGTGGCGAAGATAACGACGACCTGAAAGAAGTGACCTACGAAGGTTATGGTGTAGGTGGTGTTGCGGTTATTGTTGAAACCATGACTGACAACTTGAACCGTACTGTGCCTGACGTACGTCATTGCTTCTCTAAAACTGATGGTAACTTAGGCACCAATGGTTCGGTGGCATTCCTGTTCACGAAACGTGGTGAGATCACTTTTGAAGATGTGTCTTTGGAAGATCAAATCATGGAAGTGGCATTAGAAGCAGGTGCTGAAGACATCGAAGTCACTGAAGATGATATCTTGGTCATTACCACACCTGAAGCCTTCGGTGAAGTTCAAGATGCTTTAACTGCTGCAGGTTTAAAATCTGACAATGCTGAAGTAGTGATGAGTCCTTCAACCAAAGCAGAAATCACAGACATCGATCAAGCGAAAAAAATCATGAAAATGATTGATATGCTTGAAGATCTGGATGATGTACAAAACGTTTATACCAACGTTGAATTCTCAGACGCAGTTTTAGCAGAACTTGATGCTTAAATATGTCTGATTCAAAAAACGCACCCCTGGGTGCGTTTTTTATTGCTTTCTGCCACGCTCGTCTGGGATTAAACCTTATTGAGTAACCCACTACAGTTAAAGACATTATATTCTTTAATCACAAAACTGGAATGCAGTGCAACCACATGCTCAATCTTCCCAATCCGCTTGAGCAAGATTTCACTATAATTTTCCATATCACGTGCCACCACTTCGACAATAAAATCTGCCGACTGACCAGTGACCAAAAAGGCATTAATCACTTCAGGAATACTTTCCAGTTCTTCCAGAAATTTGGCAAAAGTATCGCTGTCATGTTTGCTTAAAGATACCTGTAACAGCACATGCAAGCTGAAACCCAATTTCTGGTAATTGATTTCGCGCTTTAAGCCACTAATAATATTATGATCTATTAAGTGTTTGATCCTGCGATGCACCGAACTGACAGATAAATTCACCCGCTCGGACAGCTCATTCAAATTGACATCTTCATGAGTCAATATTTCCAGAATATGTTTATCGAAACGATCCAGTTCCATTTTTGTACTCTATATATCAATAAACAATAGATGCAGAAATTTTTGCACTTTCTCTGTTATACAACAATTATTTATTTTTCACAAAAATTTAATATTCTGAAAATATTTTTCAAATTGTAGACGCTATTATAATAGCTTCGCAGATCCTACTATCATTCGCCTGACTCAACTGGCATCTTTCAAGCATATGAAAATAGATTCACACAAAGAGGCTTAAAATAGATAATCATCTAAATTTTTCAGCGATTTAAGATTATCAATACAATCGATAATTATAATTTCGGTGGTTATTGTCAATGTGGCTATTATCGATTGAGTTGGCGGATGGGCAGGTGAAAAATCATGCGTGGTTTTGCTATCTGTGGCAATCTGGATATGCGAGCATGATCGAAGGGATTTTCACTATTTTAAATGACTTTGACTGGGTAAATCTTATCTGGCTTTAATTCTGTTTGCTTCCTGAGAAATTTTCTCAGAATAATCCTTTCAATTAATCATCGCCTTAAAAAGCACATTTCATGCGCATTTTTAAATTTTGAAAGTAGCATTAAACCTATACACCACGCCAGTCTACCCGTGCATTACGTTCAGCTCGGTAAGTACGGCAAATATATTCACCTAGTGGCAGCTGATTCAAGTACTGCTGATAGTCACGATATTCTTCAGACAAACTTTCAAAATTCTCCTTTTCCCACGGTGTACCTGGAATCGCCAAAAGCGGTGCCAACATGGAACAAACCGCAATATCTGCCAGACCTAAACGATTTCCGACAAAATAGTGCCCACCTTGACTGACCAGCATCTGGTTCAGTTGCTGTACAGCCACCTCAATATGCTGTTTGGATTCTGCTACGGTTTCTTCATTCAAGGCATAACCCTTGGCGACCATTGCTTTCAATAAAGGTTTGGAAAATTTTTCAAACTGGCGCAGATAGCCCTGCTCCCCAATTAAGATATCCAGAGACTCATGATCAGAAGTCAGCGCTTGAGAGAGCATCCAGCGGCGGACATGACGGCCTAATTCCAGCGTAATTTCATTAATTTCTAAAGCTTTATTTCGAAAATGTCCTTCTGCATACAATAAGCGGTGCTCTGGATAAGTATCATCCAGATATAAAGCAATCTGGGTGGAATCTGCGACCCAGCGGTCCTGATCGCGCAAAATAGGCAGACGATTCTGACCGGTTTTCAAGCGGGCAAAAGCGCGATGTACTCCGGGAATCAGATTGTGAGCAACATAATTCAGCTCTTTATGGTCCAGCATCCAACGTGCTTTTTCGCAAAAGTGAGATAACGGAAACTGGTATAAAGTTCGCATGTATACTCCATGTTTATGATTATTGGATTAGGGCATATGTAAGCCACTGTTTTATTCAGATACTTTAGTCACTCAATTTTAGAAAAACAATGTGATTTTTATTCAAAAGTAAAATACTGGGTGATTATATCTCCATATTTAACGGACTCATGACAAATTCTGCTAAGCCTGACAGCCCATATCAGGCAGCCAGAAGTATTTGATTGCAATAAACCGCAAGCGCATGACCTGACTTTAGCCGTGCTTTCATGTAAAATCGGGGGCAATTTTTATATAACGCTTTTGTGAGTTATTTCATGGGTTTTAATTGCGGTATTGTCGGCTTGCCGAACGTTGGTAAATCTACACTTTTCAATGCCTTAACCAAAGCTGCTATTGCTGCAGAAAACTTCCCTTTCTGTACGATCGAACCAAACACCGGGATTGTGCCTGTTCCTGATCCACGTTTAGACAAATTGGCAGAAATTGTTAAACCGCAACGTATTATTCCAACTACTATGGAATTTGTAGATATCGCAGGTCTGGTCGCAGGCGCATCTAAAGGCGAAGGCTTAGGCAACCAGTTCCTGGCAAACATTCGCGAAACTGATGCGATTGCTCATGTTGTGCGCTGTTTTGAAGATGAAAACGTCATTCATGTGAATGGTCGTATTGATCCACTAGATGACATCGCAACGATCAATACCGAACTTGCGCTTGCAGACCTAGACACTGTTGAGAAAGCTGTAACCCGTTTAACCAAATCTGCCAAGGGTGGTGACAAAGAAGCGATTGCCACTAAAGCAGTGCTGGAAAAGATCCTGCCTTTACTGAATGAAGGTAAACCGGCACGCGCAGCGAATTTGGATGATGACGAACGCAAGCTGGTACGTGGTTTTGGTTTAATGACGCTTAAACCAACCATGTATATTGCCAATGTTGCTGAAGACGGTTTTGAAAACAACCCGCATTTAGATGCAGTAAGAAAATTAGCTGCTGAAGAAAATGCGATTGTAGTTCCACTTTGCAACCAGATTGAAGCTGAAATTTCATTGCTTGAAGATGAAGACCGTGCTGAATTCCTGGAAGCGATGGGTATGGAAGAGCCGGGTTTAAACGTGGTCATTCGTGCAGGTTATTCACTGCTTGGCCTACAAACTTATTTCACCGCGGGCGTGCAAGAAGTTCGTGCCTGGACCGTGAAAGTTGGCGCAACTGCACCACAGGCAGCTGGTGTGATTCATACCGACTTTGAAAAAGGCTTTATCCGTGCAGAATGTATCGCTTATGATGATTTCGTGCAGTACAACGGCGAAGCTGGAGCGAAAGAAGCCGGTAAATGGCGTCTAGAAGGTAAAACTTACATCGTTCAGGATGGTGACGTTTTACACTTCCGTTTTAACGTTTAAGTATTTACCGTTTAAAAAAGCCCCTTCTTGGGGCTTTTTTATTGCTTTTAAAAGAGGCTACATACATATAACAACCTTGCTGTCAGCGCACAATATCAACACGCATTAACAATAATAATGATTCGCATATATGAAGATTTAATTAAAGCGTATCTTAAATCTTATGAAAATTAACCCAGCTTTATCTTACTCAAATAATCCTGACGATGAGCTATCCCCCGCCTGCATTGCCTTATGATGCCTATAAAATGCGCTAGAACTTCATATCGATAGCAAGACCATGGCAATTTATTATAAGTAAGCTTCATCAAACTTCTATCAATAATATCCATGCAGGTACAAAATGAGAAGCAGTAAATTATCGTTATTTCGAAGCGTTGAACATACTTTAAATCTTTGAGGAGATCGGCCATGTCTACACGTACGTTAATACAACGCATGATTGGCAGCACATTCCTGATCTGTGATGTATTCGGCTTTTATTGGAACAGGTATGGATGCCCTATTTTTAGAGTTTATTTTGCTAAAAAGCCAGGCTGAATGACTGGCTTTTTTGGGCAAATTTGAACAAATAGGGATTTATTGCATATTGGCAATCGCTGTACCCTTCTGTTTAGGATCAGTATTTCCCAGTGCAGGATTGGCAATCGCATTCTGGCATTGCAATTTATCCCGTTCATAATCTGCCTGTTTTTGTGACAGGCCATTACCATTTTCCATGGTCGTCCGCGCCCAGATTTCCAGACTGGTCAAGGCTTTACGACACAGGGCATATTTGCCTTCGGTTACCGAATCAGTCATTTTGACATTAATACGCCAGTCTGTACTCAATTTACGTGCTGGTTGACGTACCTGTGTTTCCAGCTGATCCACTTCTTTATTATAGACCAGAGGATCCACTTCATTGATCAGTTGCCATGCGGCATTGGCATAAGTCGTCGCATCATTAGTCAATTTAGGTGCCGGTTTAATTTCTGGCTTATCAGTCGATTGACTGTCATTCCCACACGCTTGTAACAATATTGCCGTGCTTATTAAAGCAGCAGTCAGCATCGCACGTGTCTTGAACATCCACATATCAGGCTCGCCAATTTAAACATTTCGGCACTATGCTATTAAATTCACGTAGAATACACAATCTTCATTTGACCCATCGTTCAACTCTCCTTCAAGGTGTGTCGTGTCTGAACCGAATCAACTCGCTACGCAACCTGCTGGCTTCTGGCAAGGTGCAAAAGATAGCCAAGCGATTATCTTCACTTATTTACCAGTGTCGTTTGCTTTTGGTGTTTCAGCCACTCAGTTTGGCTTTACCGCCTGGGAAGCACTGTTCCTGTCCTGCTCGATGTATGCAGGTGCCAGCCAGTTCCTGGTGGTCGCGCTCTTAGGCAGTGGCACATCCATCTGGATGACGGCATTAACCGTGATTGCCTTGGACATTCGCCATCTGCTCTATGGCCCTGCGCTGCAAAACCTGATTCAAGACCGGCTGAATTTAAAGAAAACGGCAATCTGGTCTTGGGGTCTGACCGATGAAGTCTTTGCCTCCGGCATGATCAAGCTCTCGCAACGGCGACAGGAATGGTCAGACTCCTGGATGCTCGGTTTAAGCCTGTTTAGCTGGATGTCCTGGGCACTCGGATCTTTCCTCGGTGGATTGTTTGCCGATCAGGTCAGCAACCTGCCGCAATTCTTACAGGCTGCGCTGGATTTCTTGTTACCTGCGCTGTTCCTGAGCTTCTTGTTAGCCGCTTTTGAGAAAAAACATACTTTTGTTGTAGCTGTCACAATTCTGGTGTCTGCGATTGCCTGTTATTTTATCGACCTGTCTGCCGCGATCTTTATCGGTATAAGTTCTGGTATTTTCGCAGGCCTGTTCAAGCACTATATTTTGAAACAGCCAGATCCTGAACACGCAGGAGATCAAGCATGAATCTAGAGATTATTCTGGTCGGGATTTTAGTCGGGATTGCCAATTTTGCCTCGCGCTTTGGTCCTTTTTTTGTCATTCAAAAATTTCAGCAAGGTTCGCAAAAACGCGGAGCGTTGTGGCTAAAAATTGCCTTGGGTTCAATTGGCATCGCTGCGATCAGCTCCATGTTGGTAGTTGCTACCCTGCCACCTTTATTAGAAACGCCGAATAAAAGTTTTGCGATGCTGGTTGGCTTTATTGTGCTCACGGTTTTGTACTTTAAGTTTAAACGTATTGTGATGGCGACACTGACCGCAGCGCTCACCTATGGCCTGGTTTACACCTATGTTCCAGTACCCTTTTAAGCTTTAACTCGTTGATCAATCGAAACAAAGACTTATGCTAAACTCATAGTATAGGTCTTTTTTATATAACAATAAAAACAAGGAAGGATGCGCATGTTTGAGGTCAAACAGGTGATTGAAGGCAAAATCTTTATTCATCATCGGCGCGATGAAATGTTAACCGTATTCCATCGACATGAAGTGCCGGCACAATATTTTGAATGTTTTATCAATGCTCAAAATTTTACCGGACATTTTGTCGAAATACATGCTCAACCAGCAGATCAAGTTCGGGTGGTTTATATTAAAAAGAATAGCACCCATCAAATTATTGCTATGCTTAATCAGAGCCAATACGTGCTGCATCTTCATCCTTTGACATTGATTTTGGGTAAATGGAGCTTCAGACATCGTGTCCTGCCGAATACTCTAAAAATTTTTGCTGGTTTATTTGCGCTCCTTTTTATTCTTTTTTTCAGCTACCGCCTTTTCAGCAGATCAGTTCCAGCTCACCACCATCTTGCGAGACTGCATTCAATTCACAGTTTTTGGGCTACTGTTATTTTTGCTGTGCTTGGTACTGCCTTTTGTATTGCCCTATGCGTATTTCCTGCATGTTCGTACATTACGTCTGTTAAAAATGCTAAATATCAATACTGAACAAGTTGCACAAATAGAAAAGCTCAAGTCTCAAAGCGAGATTTATCTTCTGCAAACGCAGTCTGACAGCGATGTGAAAATGACAGCGCCTCCTTATTAAAATCTAGAAAAACTTTATAAATAAAACTGTTGGTCAATATCACAATTTTGTATGAATCTTGGCTTAACTGTCGGCTCAGTTCTGCTATGCTAAAAGTCCATAAAATCAAGCATGGATGATCCACATGAGCGTGACTATTGGTACTCCCCTTCAATCTTCTGCCTATAAAGTTCTATTATTGGGTTCTGGTGAACTGGGCAAGGAAGTGGTGATTTCACTACAACGCCTTGGAGTCGAAGTTCATGCTGCTGACCGTTATGATCATGCCCCTGCCATGCAGGTTGCGCATTATTCCTATACCTTGAATATGGCAGATGCTGTAGAACTCAAACAACTCATCAATCAAATCCAGCCACATTTAATTGTTCCTGAAATTGAAGCGATTGCGACCGAAGTTCTGCTTGAAATAGAAGCCCAGAACATTGCTACAGTCATTCCTTCTGCTAAAGCCGTCAATCTGACCATGAACCGTGAAGGTATTCGTCGTCTGGCTGCGGAAGAACTCGGTCTGCCAACTTCAGCTTACCGTTTTGCCGACAGTTTAGAATCCTTCCGCGCGGCCTGTGACGATGTCGGCTATCCAAACTTTGTGAAACCGGTGATGTCATCTTCAGGCAAAGGTCAGTCTCGTGTTACCCGTTTTGATGAAGTCGATGCTGCCTGGGAATATGCGCAAACCGGTGGCCGGGTCAATCAGGGTACTGTGATTGTAGAATCACAAATTGACTTTGATTTTGAAATTACCTTATTGACTGTTCGTGCAAAAAATCCAGAAACCGGCGAAATCGAAACGTCTTATTGCGATCCGATCGGACATCGTCAGGACTCAGGTGATTATGTGGAAAGCTGGCAGCCTCAACCGATGACTCCAGCCGCGCTGGAAGAATCCAAGCGCATTGCCAACAAGGTCACTACAGCACTTGGTGGCTGCGGAATCTTTGGAGTGGAACTCTTTGTAAAAGGCGACAAAGTATGGTTTAGTGAGGTTTCCCCACGTCCACACGATACTGGACTGGTGACTTTAGCCTCCCAATTTCAAAGTGAATTTGAGCTGCATGCACGTGCTATTTTAGGCTTGCCGGTGAATACTGCACGACATAGTGTGGCTGCCAGTGCGGTAATTTATGCTGGAGTAGATGGCCGTAATCTTTCATTTTCTGGCCTGAATCTTGCTTTAGCAGACGGCAATACCGATTTGCGCCTGTTTGGCAAACCAGAAGGTTTTAAACGTCGTCGTATGGGCGTTGCCACGGCACGTGCAGAAACTATTGAACAGGCACGTGAACTGGCCCTCCAGGTTGCCAACCAAGTTAGCGTCAACCAAAACTAAGCTGAAATACCAACGGACGACTGTACATGATCAACACCCATCCACTGCTGAATTACGCTAAAAGCAACCATGACATTAAAGCCATCAATCAATGGCGCAGTGATGTCGAAAATCAGCTTCAGGAAAGTTTTGAAAATGGCCAGTCGATTCGGGATATTATTCTGGCGCGTTCCAACCTGATTGATGAAGCATTGCAGTTTCTCTGGCAGCATGCCGAACTGGATCAAACTGATTTGGCCCTGTTTGCAGTCGGAGGCTATGGCCGTCGTGAAATGCTGCCTTATTCTGATGTCGACATCATGATCTTGTCAGAAGACGAGATTAACCCGGAACAGGAACAACTGATTTCTACATTCATTTCATCGCTTTGGGATGTAGGGAATTTCAAACCCGGTATCAGTGTCCGCACCATCAATGAATGTGTCAATCAGGCCAGCAGTGATCTGACCGTTGCCACCACCCTGATTGAAGCCCGCCTGATTATTGGCAATGAAAACCTGTGCAAATGGCCACGTCGCATCGTGTCACGTACCTGGACCGACAAAACCTTTTTTGATGCCAAGATGGATGAGCAGCATAAACGCTATGCTCAGCACAACAATACCGAAAGCAATCTGGAACCGGATATTAAAAATGCGCCGGGCGGTATTCGTGACATCAACCAGATTGGATGGATTGCCAAACGGCATTTCCGCGTCAATCGCATTTACGATCTGGTGCACCTCGGTTTTATTTCAGAATTTGAACTCGGTGTGCTCGAGGAAGCAGAGAGTTTTCTCTGGGAAATCCGTCATCACCTGCACCGCCTGACCAAGCGCGATGAAAACCGCTTACTGTTCGATTATCAGCGCGACATTGCAGCCAAATTTGGCTATGTACGTGAAGAGGCGCATCATCCGAACTATCCAATTGAACAGTTCATGAAGCGCTATTACCGCAGTGCGCAGCAAGTGTCTACACTGAACGAAATGCTGCTGGCCTATTTTAATGAATCGGTCATTACGCCACGTTTACCGCAATATGAACGCCAGATCGAAGAAATCAACCAGAACTTTAAACTGGTCGATGGCAAACTGGCTGTGCAACATCATAAGATTTTCTCGGAAAATCCAAGCGCAATTCTGGAAATTTTCTATCTGCTGGCCAATCGTCCTGAAATCGAAGGCATTCGTGCGCGTACCTTACGCCTGCTGACCTTGGCTGGAAAACGTATTGATCAGGATTTCCGTGATAATCCGGTGCATCAGGCACTGTTTATGGCGATTATCCGTTCACCGCATCGACTCTATGACACCATGGTTGCCATGAAGCGTTATGGTGTGCTTGGAAATTACATTCCGGCCTTTGGACAGATTCTAGGACTAATGCAATATGACCTGTTCCATATCTATACAGTCGATGCGCATACCTTATTGCTGCTGCGGAACTTAAACCGCTTTAAAGAACCTGAATTTGCCAAGGAATTTCCAGTGGTCAGTTCAGTGTTTCAGCGTCTGACCCGTCGTGACATCGTCTATCTGGCAGCAATTTTCCATGATATTGCTAAAGGTCGTGGCGGTGACCACAGTGAACTCGGTGCCAGCGATGCGATTAAATTCTGCCGTAGCCATGGCTTTACTGAACGCGAAAGCAATCTGGTGGCTTGGCTGATCCAGAATCATCTGGTGATGTCTGTCACCGCCCAGAAAAAAGATATCTCCGATCCGGATGTGGTCAAAGAATTCGCCGAAAAAATGGGTGACATGGAACATCTGGACTATCTGTACACCCTGACAGTCGCCGATATTAACGCCACCAATCCGAAGCTGTGGAATACCTGGCGCGCTTCGCTGATGCGTCAACTATATACTCAGGCACGTGACGTAATCCGTTCTGGTCTGGGCCGTCCGGTTGATTATCAAATGCTGATTGAAGATACTAAATTTGCAGCCAGTGAACTTCTGGTTCAGGACTTCTCACTGGATGAGGTAGAAAAAGTCTGGCAGGAACTTGGTGATGACTATTTCCTCAAAGAAACAGCAGATGAAATTGCCTGGCATACCCGTGCCATTTTACAACACGGCGATAATCCTGCCCCACTGGTGCTGATGCGGGCGCACCGTAAATATGCGCAGGATGCGGTACAGATCTTTATTTACACGCAGGATCAACCCAACCTGTTTGCCACCACCGTGGCTATTCTGGATCGTATGAATCTGGATGTACAAGACGCACGGATTATTACAGCGACTAAAGCCTTCAGTCTGGATACCTATGTAGTACTGGACCGTTTTGGCACCTTATTGACCGATCCGGAACGCGAAGCCACAGTGATTGAAGCTCTGAAAGATGCCTTGAGTCATTCTGATGAATATCCGGGCCTGATGCAGCGCCGGATTCCGCGTCAATTACGTCATTTCGATATTGAAAATACAGTCGATATCAGTATCAATCCTGCCTTGAATCAAAATATGGTTGAAATTGCCACCCTCGATCACCCTGGTTTACTTGCCAAAATCGGTGGTTTATTTATGATGCAAGGCCTGGATATCCACTCTGCCAAAATTGCCACACTTGGCGAACGTGCCGAAGATATATTCTTTGTCACCAAAAAGAATGGTATACCAATGACCCCAACGGAGTCTCAGGAATTTGCAGCTGCGCTCAAAGCTGCCCTGGATGAGGCTTCACATCAGGTCAGCGGCCAACACTAACATTTTGCTCGGTAACACATTCATGAACTCTAGCTTGTCTCTACTGCATCCTTATCCGTTTGAAAAGTTAAATCAGCTTTTTGCGGATATCCAGCCTGCTAATATGCCATTAATTCCCCTGTCGATTGGGGAACCAAAGCATCCTGCACCGGAGTTTGTGAAACAAGCCATTATTGATAATTTCAAGCATTTGTCGACGTATCCAAACAGCAAAGGCTTGCCGGAGCTACGTGAAAGTATTGCCCAATGGCTGACGCGCCGTTTTCAGCTAAATAGCATCAGTGCAGACAGCAATATCCTGCCTGTTTCCGGTACGCGTGAAGCGATTTTCTCGTTTGTACAGGCTTTGGTGAATCGTGAAGAGGCACCTTATGTGGTCATGCCGAATCCGTTTTACCAGATTTATGAAGGTGCAACACTGCTCGCAGGTGCCAAACCTTATTTCATCAACTGTACTGAGGAGAACAATTACCTTGGTGATTTTGATGCTGTTCCGGCAGAAGTCTGGGAAAAAACTGCACTGCTATTTGTTTGCACCCCGGGCAATCCAACCGGAGCAGTATTATCCAAAGAACAGTTTAAAAAACTGATTGCCCTGTCGGATCAATACAACTTTGTGATTGCTTCAGACGAATGCTATTCGGAACTGTGGTTTGATGAGGCACCTGTAGGTTTACTGGAAGTTTGTGCTGAAATTGGCCGGGATGACTATAAAAACTGTGTGGTGTTCCATTCACTGTCTAAACGTTCTAACCTCCCGGGCATGCGTTCAGGTTTTGTTGCTGGTGATGCCAGCCTGTTAAAACCTTATTTGCAATATCGTACTTACCACGGTGCGGCGATGCCGGTACAACATCAACTGGCGTCGATTGCTGCCTGGGATGATGAAGCGCATGTGGAAGAAAACCGGGTGCAATACCGTGCCAAGTTTGATTTATTTCAACAGGAACTCGGTCACCTGCTGCCACTCAAAAAACCGGATGCAGGTTTCTATTACTGGTTAAAAGTCGACAATGATGAAGCCTTTGCCAAACGCCTGATGGAAGAAGCACATATTAAAGTTCTTCCGGGTCGTTATTTATCCCGCGATACTGAACAGGGTAATCCGGGTGAAAATCATGTACGCCTGGCACTCGTAGCCGATCTGGCGCAATGTGAAGAAGTCATTCAACGCCTGAAAGCTATTCTCTAAGTTTTAATCATGACTAAAAAACCCACTGAATTAAAGTGGGTTTTTTAATTAACACTAGATGAATTCTGTTTTTATCTCATACTGAGAATATGACACTAATGATTACAATACTTTGGCAATTTCATCTTCAAGATCTTCAGGCTTGGTGGTTGGTGCAAAACGGTTCAACACCTTGCCATCACGACCAATCAGAAACTTGGTAAAATTCCATTTAATTCCATTGCCTAAAATACCTTTGGAATTATTAGTTAAATAGCGAAAAATGGCATGCGCTTCAGGGCCTTTGACATCCACCTTGGAAAACATCGGGAAAGATACCCCGTAATTCTTCTGGCAAAACTCACCAATCTGTTCATTGGAACCTGGATCTTGACCACCAAACTGGTTACATGGAAATCCCAAAATTTCCAGACCTTGATCTTTATATTTTTCGTAAAGTTTTTCTAATCCTGAAAACTGTGGGGTAAAACCACACTTACTCGCTGTATTGACGATCAAAAGTACCTTGCCTTCATAATCTGCAAGTGGCTTACTTTTGCCATCTAACAATTCAGCTTCGAACTGATAAATGTTAGTCATGGATAGGTTTCCTCATCATTTTTTTCTTGTGTTTCTAAGTCTAGAGAAGCCGAGTTGACACAATAACGTAAGCCCGTCGGTTCTGGACCATCCGGGAAAACATGCCCTAAATGTGCGTCACAATGATGACAAACTATCTCAGTTCTGACCATTCCGTGTGAAGTATCAGGTAATTCTTCTACCACCGAACTGCTGACGGGACGGTAGAAACTTGGCCAGCCACAGCCGCTGTCATACTTGGTTTCAGATGAGAACAGTGGCGTGCCGCAGCAACGGCATACATAGGTGCCATCTTGCTTGGTATTCCAGTATTTTCCAGTAAATGCCGGCTCGGTTCCCTTCTCGCGCGTAATGCGAAACTCCTCAGGTGATAACTCTCTTTGCCATTCCCGGTCTGATTTATTGAGTTTTCCCATGATCACATACCTTTTTATCTTGCTATTTAAAATAGGATAATCCTATATTTACGTGATTCATTTTAAAAATTCTAGTCTTTATTCAACATTTTACAAAAGACATATAATGCCTAAAAAAGCAAAAAGAAAGCAAATATAAAAATAAAAGTAAGCAATTTTTACATTAAATGTTTTTTAGTGAGCAAATTTAATGGTATTCTTAGCTCTAAATTTGCTCAGGATTAAAAAATGTCGCAAAAAAAGAGCGTAATTTTTAAAAATCTGCTGCCTGTGATCAAACAATATCAGCAGCTTGGATTTACGCATGAAAAAATTGTTGCACTACTTCGAGATGAACATGATCTCGATCTAGTCACAACTGAGACATTTAAAAGTTATTTATATCGTTATGCAAAAGTGACCTCCACTCCATCCGAGAACATCAAAATGCCGAACACTTTCCAATCCCCTCGCGAAATCAAGAAATCATCCAAGCTTGATCATGTTTGCTACGACATTCGCGGACCTGTGTTACGAGCGGCCATCGAGATGGAAGAAGCTGGTCACAAAATTATTAAATTAAATATTGGTAACCCTGCCCCATTCGGTTTTGAAGCACCACAAGAAATTATCAACGATGTGGCTTTAAACCTACCGAATGCGATTGGTTATACAGATTCCAAAGGGATTTTCCCGGCGCGTAAGGCGATCTGTCAGTATTATCAGCAAAAAGGCATCCTGGATATGCACGTCAATGACGTCTATATCGGCAATGGTGTGTCTGAACTGATTGTTATGGCCATGCAAGGTCTGCTGGATGATGGCGATGAAATGCTGATTCCAATGCCGGATTATCCACTCTGGACGGCAGCAGTGAATCTGTCTGGCGGTACAGCGATTCACTATAAATGTGATGAAGAAAATCACTGGTATCCAGATATTACTGACATGGAAAGCAAAATCACGCCAAATACCCGTGGTATTGTGATTATTAACCCGAATAACCCGACCGGTTCGGTTTACCCACGTCATGTGTTGCAACAAATCGTCGACTTGGCCAAGAAATATGACCTGATTTTATTTGCTGATGAAATCTACGACAAAATTATTTACGATGGAATCGAGCATGTTGCTGTAGCAGCTCTGGCTGGCGATCAGCTCTGTGTTTCGTTTAACGGTTTATCTAAAGCCTATCGTATTGCTGGTTTCCGTTCCGGCTGGATGGCCATTACCGGCGATAAAGCACGTGCCGCAGACTATATCGAAGGTTTGGATATGCTGGCATCGATGCGTTTGTGTGCCAACCATCAGGCTCAATATGCGATTCAGACTGCACTGGGCGGTTATCAGTCGATTAATGACCTGATTCGTCCGGGCGGGCGTTTATATGAACAGCGCAACATTGCCTGGGAAATGCTGAACGAGATTCCAGGTGTGTCTTGTGTCAAACCTGAAGGTGCGATGTACTGCTTCCCGAAACTGGATCCGAATGTGTATCCAATCCAGGACGATGAAAAACTGATGCTGGATTTGTTACGTGCAGAGAAAGTACTTCTGGTTCAAGGGACAGGCTTTAACTGGCCAACACCGGATCATTTCCGTGTAGTGTTCCTGCCGGCTGAAAATGAACTGCGTGAAGCCATTACCCGTGTTGGCCGTTTCCTGGCCAAGATGCGTTAATTCTTGAAATAGACAATATAAAAAACCGCGTTGATACGCGGTTTTTTATTTCTCTGAAAAAATTCAGGCTTTTGACTGATGAAATCTTAAAAATCATACCGGTTTCTTTGAGCAAATTTCTGCACTCAATGGTTTCTTCTCAGGCAATTTCCCCTCAATCATGAAGATTCATGTTATTTTTTGATCAAATATAAAATTCTATGAGTGCACGCATGTCCTCAAACACAATCAAGCTCAGCCTTTTTCTTTGTCTTAGTATGTGCTTGGGCATTGGCATTCTTCGTTTTTCTTATACTGCACTGTTACCTGGCACACGAGAAGCCTTTGGCTGGAGTACAGATTTTGCCAGCCTCTTGAGCAGTGCCAATTTGCTGGGTTATTTAATCGGTGCTTTTACCGCGATGCGTCTTCCTCAAGACCGCAGTATGAGTACCTATATTCAAATTTCAGCCTTTGCTGGCATGTTCAGCCTGATGTGTTGTGCGTTTTCTGGTTTTTCTGAAGCGTGGTATATCGCTTGGCGTATCATTTCAGGGATCAGCGGTGGACTGATGATGATCTTATCGCCGAGTGTGGTCGCGCAGTGTTGTGAACTTCAGGATCGTCTTAAAATCAACTTTATTGGTTTTAGTGGGATTGGACTAGGCGTTTTAATTGCGACCCTGTTTCTGCCTTATCTGGATCAAATTTCCATACAGACTGCATGGCTAATCTTATGTGGTTTTGCTTTGCTTATCTGTATCGTTTTAAGTCTACTGATTCAGAAATTTAAGCCATATTTGTCGGCACAAGCTCCTGCGGTTACCTCTCATCTATCTCTGAATAGCGTCTTTTATAGTTTACTTACAGTTTATGCTTGTAGTGCTTTCGCTTATATACCGCATTCACTCTTCTGGATTGATTATTTAAGCCAGCAGTTGGGATTGAGCTTGTTCTGGATTAATTTCAACTGGATTCTGTATGGACTAGGTAGTGCTTTAGGCGCCTTGAGTGCTTATGCACTGGCCAGAAAATGGGGTAATTTTGTTGCCCTGAAAATTCTTTATAGTCTTTATATTGTGGCTATTTTTATTGCAACCCTAGATGCCAGCCCATTGCTTACTTTTAGCTCTTCCTTTTTTACCGGGATGCTAAATCCGGCTGTGGTGTTCCTGACCTCCTATACCATTTTGCAACTGTATGGACTGGCTTATAAAAAGCTCTGGAGTATTGCCACCTTGTGTTTTGCCTCGATTCAGCTAATCGGTGGGCTCAGTTTTAGTGCGCTGCAATATTTTGGATTGAGCTATCATCAACAGTTCATACTGGCCACATTGGTTCTTTTATTAGGAACATTGCAATTGTTCTGGTGTACACGTCCTGCCAGACTCAAGCCTGAACAACAAACTCAGCCAGTGTCTACTCATGGAGAAGGAACTAAATAAGGATAAGGATTGGTTGCTCCTTGCCCACCCAGATAAATCCCATAATGTAAATGCGGTGGGGTATTTTTAGCATTGCCCGTATTACCCACATAAGCGATGACTTCACCTGCTTCGACCCAGTCGCCTTCCTGAATATCTGCTGCATAATCATCCAGATGTGCATAATAATGCTGACTCATATTGGGGCCAGTCACCCAGATAATTTTTCCACCCAGATTATTGGTGCCAATCCTACGCACAATACCTGGGGTCGCGCTAAATACTGGCGTACCACGTTTGGCAAAAATATCCGTCCCTTCGTGTTTACGACCTGCACTACGCGCTGCTCCCCAAGTATCATTAATTTGGCCAACTCTGACGCCTTCAACCGGAATCTGTAGCGGAGCTTCTAACTTGGTTCTCTGTAATTGCCAATATAGATAAGGGCTTTTCCAACCTGCTGCTTCACCTGAAGGCGGTGGCTGACAGGCAGTTAGTAAAAAACCTATAGATAACAGTAAACTTATAATCCGAAGAAATTTCACCAATATTCGCATTAAATTAAATAGATGACTTTTATCTTAATCACAACCGCCTAATTTAAAGTCACAATCCTGTTATTTTTAGTGATGATTTTATATTAGCCTTCAAATAACAAAACCCTCAAATGAGGGTTTTGTTATTTCAGGTGGATAGGAGATTATCTACGTTTTTTAGCACGAGATGGTTTCGATGGTTGTTGCTGTTGTTGCTGTTGCTGCTCTTCATTCTGAGCATTGTCCTGCTTGTCTTTTTGTTGGACCTGCTTATGTCTCGCTTTAGCTTTAGCCATGATTTACTCCTTTGGAGAAACGTCTCTATATCACTGGAAGTTCCATTCATCACTCTAACGTTTATACAAAATAAGCCAATCGCTGAGCTGTATCCAAATACGTCAATGTAATACAGTGTTTACTAAGTTATTCAGCTTAGAACGAATCATTTCTAGGCTCATTACACTTCTTACATGATCTTGCAGCCTGATACTTATTTTAACGTTTAACCTTAAACCGTTCAGCCTTTGCTTCCCAATAAAGTGATAAAAAAACCCGCCGTAATTGCGGGTTTTTTTATTCATAAATTGCATCGCAATTTCAGGCATCCATATTAGCAATGATCGCTTCACCAAACTCGGAACAACGCAGCAAGGTCGCCCCTGGCATTAAGCGCTCAAAATCGTAGGTCACCGTTTTTGCCGCAATCGCACCCGAAATCCCCTTGATGATCAGGTCGGCAGCTTCTATCCAGCCCATATCACGCAGCATCATTTCTGCTGACAGAATAATCGAACCTGGATTCACTTTATCCTGCCCGGCATATTTAGGCGCTGTACCGTGGGTTGCTTCATAAACTGCAATCGAACCGCCAATATTGGCACCCGGTGCAATCCCGATCCCGCCGACTTCCGCAGCTAGCGCATCAGAAATATAATCACCATTTAAGTTCAGTGTCGCAATTACAGAATAATCCGCCGGACGCATCAAAATTTGCTGCAAGAAGGCATCAGCAATGACATCTTTAATAATAATGTCTTTGCCTGTTCTTGGATTTTTGATTTTAACCCATGGACCACCATCTAAAAGCTCACCGCCGAAACGTTCCAATGCGACCTCATAGCCCCACTCTTTAAATGCCCCTTCGGTGTATTTCATGATATTGCCTTTGTGCACCAAGGTCACACTCGGCTTGTCATTCTCAATGGCAAATTGAATCGCTTTACGTACCAGACGCTGGCTACCTTCTTTGGAGACAGGTTTGATTCCGATTCCACAATTGTCTTCAAAGCGGATATTGGTTACACCCATTTCTTCTTTCAGGAACTTGATGACCTTTTTCGCTTCCGGAGAATCTGCCTTCCATTCAATTCCGGCATAAATATCTTCTGAATTTTCACGGAAAATTACCATGTCGGTCAGTTCCGGATTATGTACTGGCGAAGGTACCCCTTCAAACCAGCGCACCGGACGTACACAGACATATAAATCCAGTTCCTGACGTAAAGCCACATTCAAGGAACGAATACCACCACCGACTGGCGTGGTCAGTGGACCTTTAATCGATATCACATAATCGCGCAGTGCTTCGAGAGTTTCTTCAGGCATATAGGTGCCGTAAATTTTGTCAGCTTTTTCACCGCAGTAGACTTCCATCCATTCGATGGAACGCTTCCCGGCGTATGCTTTTTGCACAGCAGCATCTACCACAGTTCGCATTGTTGGTGTAATATCTGCACCAATTCCATCCCCTTCGATAAATGGGATAATTGGATTATTTGGTACGTTGAGTGACAGGTCTGCATTAACGGTAATTTTGGTACCATCCACAGGTACTACGATTTTTTGATATCCCATTATTAGTATTCTCCCGGATGCCGCTGACAAATCTAAAATAATTGCCAATTAGGCAATACTTTCAACTGTTCTTAACGCATAATATTCTAATCCAGATTTGTTGTTTTTGAGATTTATACGGGAAATAACTAAATTTCCCTTTTAAATAAACCTCTACATTTTTTAAATTAATGTAATTATAGAAGTTATTTCCTATGAAAATCGTCATTCTAAACAAACCTTATGACGTCCTCTCCCAATTCCGTGCGGATGAAAAGCACCCAACCATGGCTGATTTTGTCAACGACAAAGATTTACGTCTTGCGGGTCGTTTGGACATGGACTCAGAAGGTCTGGTTTTCCTCACCGATCACGGTGGTCTCAACCAATATATCACCAATCCTGCCAATAAAAAGTTTAAAACTTATATGGTGCAAGTGGAAGGTGATGTGACCGAAGAAGCACTTGAACAGCTTCGTAAAGGCGTTGAACTGAAAGATGGCATGACGCTTCCTGCACGTGCTGAAAAAGTGTCTGAACCGGAATGGTTGTGGGAGCGTAATCCTCCTGTACGTTTCCGTGCCTCTGTTCCGACGTCTTGGGTTGAGATTTCAATCTGTGAAGGTCGTAACCGTCAGGTTCGTCGTATGACATCTGCTGTCGGCTTCCCTACACTGCGTTTGATCCGTACCAAAATTGGTGAGATTGATTTGGTTCGTATGGGATTGCAACCGGGTGAAACCAGAGAAATTGAACCATTACTTTATCCAGACTTCCAGAATGTTCCTGCGGAAGAACCATACCGTTCACGCTCTTATGTGAAAAAGCCGGGTGGTACGGGTGGTAAGCCAATGGTTCGCAAGAACAAAGATGGTTCTGTGAAAAAGTCTGGCACCAAACGTATCTGGCAAATGGATGAAAGTGAAAAGCCGCGTCGTAAGACCAATGGCACAACTCGTCCAAATACCAAAGCACCACGTGGTCGCGGCCGCGGTCGTGGCTAAGTTTGAATAGATTCAATCAAGCTCACTTCGGTGGGCTTTTTTTATTACATAACTTAAATATTTTTTTATTTTTCAATCTATTAGAATTAATTAAAGTATTCATTTTAATGTGAGTCTCATGAAAAAAATAATTTTCGCTTTAGCTGCGACTTCCCTTTCAACTTTTGGCTTTGCCAATCCGCTGAGTGTGCATGTACTTAATCAGGAAACCGGCCTACCCTCTGCTAATGTCACGGTCACCCTAGAAGCTCAGCAAGGTGAGAAATGGGTAAAGCTCAATGAAGCCAAGACAGACAGTAATGGTCGTATTAAAGAATTTTATCCTAAAGACACCGCGTTACAAAAAGGCGTTTATAAAGTAACGTTTAAAACGGGTGATTGGTTTAAGGCCAATAATCAACGGACGTTCTTCCCTGAAGTACCGGTGGTTTTTGTGATTGATGGTGCTTTAGAGCACTACCATATTCCACTGCTATTAAGTTCTTATGGGTATTCGACGTATCGGGGGAATTAAAATGTAGGACATGTTGTCACCAAATTTTTAACCCATATTCAAAAGGCTATATTTTTCATTGACTTCATCCAAAGTGAAATATCTTTTAATTTGGCGTAAATTATTCTTTTCATAAAAAAATCCTGCGAAGATAACAGGCTGATTTTTCTTAATCGATTCTTCCTTCGAGATATGGATACTATTTAGCTCATAAAAATATGGTTCTTTACTAATGATTTCTGCAACCTTATCAAAATAACCTCTTTCAACCCCTCGACCATAGTCATTATAGTCAATCAAATTCTTTGGAATTAGATGAACTTTGTCTTTGTATTTTTGAGAATTTTGATAAATATCTGCTATCTCATAACAATCAAACTCATAACTATCCTCTTTTAATTTCATTTGATAATATTTAATACCTCTTCCTTTCAATACTTCCATAACTTGCTGTTGGCATACTTTTGCATAAGAATCAGGCAATTTGTTATTGTTTTTTACGAGATCAATTTTTGATTTAGGCATCCTCATTCCGAAGTAGATTGCTTTCACTGCCCTATAATCATAGTTAAATCTACCAAAAGGTTCGATACAAATCCTGTACTCTTCTTCGTGTCGCCATTTTATAGATTTAGTCCCTGTTGTAACTCGCAATAATTTTTCCACAGCTGTCGCTCCATTTTTGAATACATGATCAAACTTCAATTCTGGTCTTTGTTCAGCATAATCAATCTCAAACGCAGCACTTATAGATCTCAGTTCATCAAGCTTTTCAAAATCATATTCAATACAGAATCCTGTATGTGAATCGGCATAATATGCCCAAAGCAATTCGTCCTTTTGAATTCGACTTAGAGAGTAAATCCCGACCTCCTTCCTAACTTTTTGACATAGTTGATCAAATTCTTTCCTAATATCAGAAGTCGAAAAACTAAATATATTATGAAACAGCTCAAATACTTTATGAATGTCTTTTTCACTGAATAGATTCTCAGATGGATCATTCAGCTGTGTCGAATGTGGAGCATAAAAATAATTGTTCTGTAAAGCTTCCAAATCACGTTTTGAACCATATCTATATTTATATAATTTCATTTTATCCAATAAAAAACCCATACCTGAATATTGGTTTTACCTACTTTTTCTTATGTGTGCAAACAAGATTTCTGACTCTGCCCTCTTGTCATTCTGCCTACCCAATGCTATTTATGATTCATATAATTTATATTTTAAAATAAAACGTATCTAAAAAGGAGTTTTGCAATGGATCAGCAAGTCAGCCAGATGTTTAATCAGGACCGGTTAATTCAGCATCTTGGTGCTCATCTGGTTTCTTATAACCACAATTATGCAAAGATCGAATTAAAGATAACTGAACAGCATTTACAGGGTCATCAGACCTGTAACGGTGCCGTGATTTTCGCACTGGCAGATGCAGCTTTTGCAATTGCCTGCAATACCGGTGAACATCCGGCAGTTGGTCAACATTGCGGTATTCATTATTTAAAACCGGGCTTGCTTGGCGACACACTGACTGCTGTAGCTGAACACAAAGCCAGCAGTGGCCGTAGTGGCATTTATGATATTCAGGTGATGAATCAACATAATCAAATTGTGGCAGAATTCCGTGGCACATCACGACTGATCATTAAATAATTTTTTCTCAAAATTTAATGCAATAAAAAACCGGTGACTATGCACCGGTTTTTTTAAATGACGAACAAGTGAAGCTTTAAGCTTTAAGCCATTTCTCGACTTTAGCCGGATCTTCCACTTTCAGTTCAACTTCGGTCAGTTCAGAACCCGCAGCTTGAACCTCGAAGATCATCAACTCATCACGACGGAATGCATACACTGTAAAAGTACCTTGCTGTTTTGCATAGCTTTCAACAAGCTTAGTCGTTGCCTTTAAACCATCAATTGCAATAATGACATCATTGGCAGAAAGGCCAGCGAGCACAGCAGCACCCTCACGACGCGCAGATTGAACTATCACACCTTCCGGCTTATCTGCCAGTTTTAAACCGAATGGCAAAGACTTGTCATTTTTCAGGCTATAAGCCATACCAAACTCAGGGAAAAGCTGATCCAATGGTAATTCGTCTGTGGTATTGATCAAGTGATTGATCTGTTCTGACCAATCATCTCCTGTCAGTTCTTTACACAATTCAAAGATTGTCCGCTCATGCACCTGAACACCCTTCTGGGCATTTTCATACAAACGGCGCATCACGGCATCCAGACTTGAACCGCGTAAACGCAAACCTAAGTCTAAGCACAAAGCAACTAAACAGCCTTTGTTGTAATAGCTGGTACCCGCATTATTCGAGTTTTCATCCTGACGGTAGAATTTCACCCAGGCATCAAAACTGGATTCAGACACTGACTGAATCGCACGCCCCGGATTTTGCAAATAACGGTCAATCTGTGCTTTTAACAAAGCAATATACGATTCCTGATTAATCACGCCACTGCGCAGCAAAATCAAATCATCGTAATAAGAGGTAAAACCTTCAAAGATCCATAACAGAGAGGTATAGCCTTCTCTGTTTAAATCATAATTGACGAAGTTTTCAGGACGAATAAACTTCACCAACCAGGAATGGAAATATTCATGACTACATAAGCCCAAGAAACGCTGATAATCCTTCGACGGTTCTTCAGGTTCGTTGGCCTTAGGCAAGTCATCACGCGGTGAAATCAAGCTGGTAGAATTTGGATGCTCCAGACCGCCATAGCTATTACCGGTTGCCATGGTCATAAAAGTATAGTCTGTAAACGGCGCTGAACCAAACATTGAAATTTCTGTAGCACAGATTTTTTCAATGTCCTGCTGCATACGCGCCGCATTCATCGCGTGTTTGCCTGACACCACAAACTCATGCGGAATACCATTTGCTTCAAAACTGAAACGGGTTTGTTCTGCTAGCTCAAATGGCGCATCAATCAGTTCGGCATAGTTTTTAGCTTTCAGCGTGAAACGGCCTCTGACCAGACTTTTGGCTTTCATGCCGCTTGCCAGCTGAAAATGCTTTAATTCATCTGGCAGGAAGATTTCCAGTTCAATTTCTTTATTTTCCTGACCTTCCAGCCCTAAACATGCACAAGCCGGGTTCACGTAGAGACGATTTTGATCCACATATGCACCACGAACGGACAGGTCATAGGCATAGACATCATATTCCACTGTAATCAGTTCATGATCAGTATTGAACAAACGCCATTTGTTCTTTTCAAATTTCTGGATCTGTAACTGGCGCCCATCCTCATCATAAGCTTTGACCGCTTCAATGTGCTTGGAAAATTCTCGAATCAGATAGCTTCCCGGAATCCAGGTCGGTAATGACAGGACTTGGGTAGGGTCCGCAAGAAAACGAACAGTCACGTGAATAAGATGCTGACGATAATCGTCAAATTCAATTTGATAATGCAACATAATGAACGATATAAAATTAAAATAAATGAGATATAGCTTAGCTTAGCATTTTTTAAGCCAGTATGGTTTAGCTGTCTTATTTGTCTACATTTACGACTAGCTATCTGTATAAAAAAGGCATAGCATGCGTGAAAATTAAATCGTTCAACACCCGCCGGGTTATCAAGGAACACCATTGAAATACATCATCTCACTGATTGCGGTTTTCAGTTTATTTATTTCTGCATTTTCACATGCTGCCCTACTCAATATTGTGCCTGAAAGCGTTGAAGCTGAAGCCTGGACCATTCTGGATTCACAGTCTGGTCAAGTCATTGCAGAGCACAATGCCGACGTTCAGCGTGCTCCGGCTTCGCTGACCAAAATGATGGTGGCTTATATTGCCTTAAAGGAAATTGAGGCCGGAAAATTAGATAAAAATGAAGTTTTAACCGCGACCTCTGTGGTGAAAACTGTGATGTGGGATGAGTCACAAATGTACCTGAAAGAAGGTGATCAGATTTCAGTCGATCAGCTTCTGGCGGGCTTAATTATCATGTCTGCTAATGATGCCGCAGTCACGCTGGCTGAGAAAATTTCGGGTGGTATTCCGCAGTTTATTGAACGTATGAATCAGGAAGCCAAAGCGCTGGGCATGCAGCATACCAATTTCCAGAATCCGGCCGGTATTACCATGCCTGAGCATTATTCGACTGCCGCCGATTTGGCCAGACTGTCTATGGCGGTGGTGAATGAAACCCCGGATTATCTGTATTATTCCAAACAGCCAAGCTTTACTTATAACCAGCATTTTCATCGTGCGACCAACCGTGTGCTTCAGGTCGATCCTACAGTAGATGGTTTAAAAACCGGTTTTACCCGTGCAGCGGGCTATAATCTGGCACTAACCGCCAATCGCGTCACCGCAGATTTTGAAATGCCAAATCGCCGTCTGATTGTGGTGGTGCTGGGTACTAAAAGTGCAGCAAAACGCGCTGAAGTATCACATAAGCTGATGAATCTGGCTTATACCTATACCCGCAATGAAGTAGCGATCAAAGATCAACAGCTACTGGCTGAATTGCCTGTGATCAAATCCACCTTAAAAATGTTTAAGGTGCAAACCAAGCAACCGCAGATCATTACCACTTCTTTATATGATCAGGGCTACAGTATTGACCTGAACCAGTTTGATCAAACCCAACAGCGTGTCATGCTGAATACAGGTGATGGCGTTTTAAAAAGTATCGAGCCTTTACAGGAAACGCAAACTCATATCAATGTTGAAGTGAAAGCATCTGAACTGATTGCACCTTTGGCGACCATGATGCCTTTGGCGACTATTCAGGTTTATCAGAATAATCAGTTGATTCGTACCATTCAGATTGAGGATCATGTCGAAATTGAAGAAGCCAACCTGTTTCAGAAATTCTTTACTTGGCTACAAGGCTTATTCGGTTTGTTTTCAGACAATACGCCAAGCGTAAAGCTTTATCCTTTAGATAGATAATAGCCCTACATCTCAAGTTACTTTTCTTTAAGCTAGAAGATCTACTCGCTGATCTTCTGGCAGATTCCCTTTATCAATCTCGCTCTCCCCTTGCTTCCTCAAAGCAGCGATACTTACCTGCTCTCACAGAATTGCTACGTTTTGTAATTTGTATAACAATTTTAATCAAGACGCGTTTTAGTGCATGCCATAGTATATTTTCTCTCTATTTCTCTTATTTTTATTAAAAAAATAAACAGGTTAATCATATATGACAGCACATAAAATCGTGATTGTGGGTGGTGGTGCCGGTGGTCTGGAACTGGCGACTCAGCTGGGTGAGAGCTTGGGTAAAAGCGGCAAAGCGCAGATTGTTTTAGTCGATCAAAAACTGACGCATATCTGGAAACCGCTGCTGCATGAAGTTGCCGCAGGCACCTTAAATCCACATGAAGAAGAAACTAATTATTTTGCCCATTCAGCCGCACATCATTATGAATTTGTCTTGGGGACATTTACCGGTCTGGATCGTGAAGCGAAACAGATTGTGGTAGAAACAGAATATTTCTCCAAAAAAGCCCAAGCCAAGAAGAACCAGCGCATCGACTATGACACCCTGGTACTGGCCTTGGGTTCTACCTCGAATGACTTTAATACCGAAGGCGTCAAACAGTTCTGTCATTTTCTCGACAGCCGTCCACAAGCTGATATCTTTCAGCAGGATCTGTTGCATCTCTATTTGAATGCTCAACATGAAGCTTCGAGCCGTGAACTGAATATCGCGATTATTGGCGCCGGTGCGACTGGAGTAGAATTGGCTGCCGAGTTGGTGGAGGCCAAACACAATTTCTTTAAATATGGCTTAAACAAGGTCGATCCAAATAAAGTCAAAATTACCTTAATTGAAGCGGCGGATCGTATTTTGACTGCGCTCTCGCCGAAAGTTGCTGAACATACCATGCAACAGCTGGAAAAATTCGGTATTGAAGTCCTTACCAGTCATCGTGTGGCCAAGGTAGATGAAGACAAAATTTATTTTGCAGATGGCTCAAGTCTGGATGCCGAGATTAAAGTCTGGGCCGCAGGTATCAAAGCACCTGAAGTCTTGGCACAACTGCAAGATATGGAAAAGGACAATATTCACCGCTTGAAAGTCTTCTCCACCCTGCAAACCAAATCTGATCCAGACATTTTTGCTTTTGGTGATTGTGCTCACTGCCAGCCTGCTGCAGATGAACCGGTCTTGGGTCCACGCGCACAAGTGGCTAGCCAACAGGCCAATTTCCTGGCCAATGCCTTGAAAGCACGTGTCAATGAAGAAAGTTATTTACCGATGTTTAAATTTTCTGACAAAGGTTCACTGATTTCCTTAAGTCAGAATAAAGCCGTCGGCGAGTTGCTCGGTCAGGTCAATGTGCAAGGCTTTGTTGCCAAATCGATGTATGTTTCTTTATATCGAATTCATCAGGCGACCATTCATGGTTATGCGCATGCTGGCATTCTCACCGCAAAAGATTTTGTTACACGAAAAATTTCTCCAAAGCTGAAATTGCATTGAAATTCCAGAATTTGGCCCAATCAATGAAAAAATCGTCAACAAAATTGTCAAATTGCGTTTTTTTGCTAATTTTAGTCTACAAAAATGCAATTTCACTTTATGATGTACCCTTAAAAAATTGAATGGATCAATTAACATGACTGCTATTGCAAATAACCTCGTGGTTTCTTTCCACTACACATTGACTAACGCAGAGGGTGAAACTCTCGACCAATCTCAAGGTGAACCACTTGCCTATTTGCACGGTGCAGGTAACATCATCCCAGGTTTAGAAAATGCGTTAGAAGGCAAAACTGTAGGTGAAAAATTCACTGTAAATGTTCCTGCTGCTGAAGGTTATGGCGAATACAACCCTGACCTAGTTCAAGAAGTTCCTGCGCAAATGTTCCAAGGCGTAGACAACATTCAGGCAGGCATGCAGTTCCAAGCTCAAACTGATGACGGCGTGCAAATCGTAACTGTTAAAGCAGTTGAAGGCGACAATGTTGTTGTTGATGCTAACTTCCCACTTGCTGGTCAAGACCTGACTTTCGAAGTTGAAATTGTATCTGTTCGTGAAGCTTCTCAAGAAGAATTAGATCACGGCCACGTACACGGTGTAGGCGGTCACCAGCACTAAGATCTTCTGATCTTGAGTGAAAAAAGGCAAAGTCAGACTTTGCCTTTTTTATTGCCTGAAAATAGCCCGCAGAATATTAACCATCCAATTAGCTATAAAAAAAGCAGAGCTATTGCCCTGCCTTTCCAATCCGATCAAGATCCCCTTTTACAGGATGATCACTAGATTATTTGTTTTGGTTATAAATCTGCATGGCTGCTGGCAACTGTTGACGCATTTGTCCAATACGCTGGCTATTCGATGGATGCGTAGACAGGAAGGTTGCACCACTGCTGCCACCGAGTTTGTTCATTTTTTCCCACAAGGTAATGGCTGCATTCGGGTTATAACCTGCGCGTGCCATCAGCATTAAACCGCCTTGGTCAGCACGACTTTCCAGATTACGCGAGTATGGCAAGCCAATCCCGATCTGACTACCCAATTGTGCGGCTGCAGCACCACCTTGACCCACACCTGCTGCATTTAAGCCAATACCCAAGGCCAGATCAGTCAGGGCCTGAGCACCGATTTTCTGCTTAGAATGCTCTTCTAAAGCATGCACCATTTCATGACCCATAATCGCTGCAATTTCAGCATCGGTCAGATTCAGTTTATTCACGATACCCGTATAGAATACAACCTTACCACCTGGCGCAACAAAGGCGTTAACCTGGTCAGATTTGAGCACAGCCAATTGCCACTGGAATGCCGTACCGGTTTGATTCATCTGGTTAGCAACCGGTTTCAAACGGTTAAATACATTATTAATCCGTTTATAGGTCGCTGAACTGGTATCCAATTGACCTTTGTTCTTCGCATCATTGACCATGGCATTATAGCTTTGGCTCGCAGATGCATTTAAGGTCGCAGTATCTGCCCCTGCCATATCGGCAATGGTGGTACAACCTGATAATGTGACGACTGTAGCAGCCGCCATACTCAATAAAAGTTTATTCTTCATTATAATTTACTCCACCTTGGCTTAAGGGCAATTTACATTGTAAAAATTATAAGTGAAAGCGTTCAGCAGCTAAACGCTTAATTCATTCATCTTCTTATAAATTATGTAATTTTTAAGCCAAATACTGTATCGCCAACCAATAAATCAGACAAATAATATTGAGGCCTAAGTAAACCTGACTGAGCGGTTTGATTTTCTGTTCAAGCACTTCGTCTTTACGTTTGAAATATAAAAAAGCATTTTGCAATAAAATAATAGGCACTAATACACAGGCGATAATGACACTCAGACCAATCAGCGCCGCATAAATCACTTCGGGATTTTGGGTTTGCGCACGAATAATCATCATAGCCATTGTTGGCGCCCCGCCCATCGCGAATAACAATGAATAAAACATGGTCGCCGATATATTTTTTTGCATCCTGCAGCTCATTTTTCTTTCTTTATATACCGCTATGTTAAAGCACATCACGCTACATTACCGATGCAACTTTAGTCTTGAAATAGCTGCATAAATTCAGGATATAAAAAAACCCATCCGGAAATGGGTTTTTATCATTCAAGCTTTAATCAAATGAAGATTAAGCATCAAACGGGTGGCGAAGAACAATGGTTTCTTCACGGTCTGGACCCGTTGAAATGATGTCGATAGGACATTCAATCAACTGCTCAAGACGTTTTACATAGTTCAATGCAGCTTCTGGCAACTGATCCAGTGATTTCGCACCGAAAGTTGACTCAGACCAGCCTGGCATAGTTTCGTAAATCGGTTTTAAAGTTTCGAATGCAAGCGCATCAGAAGAACCGACACAACCAGAATCTGCAGCTTCATAACCCACACAGATTTTCACTTCTTCCAAACCGTCAAGAACGTCAAGTTTAGTCAGGCAAATACCAGAAAGTGAGTTTACGTCAACTGAACGGCGTAGGATTTCAGCATCGAACCAGCCACAACGACGTTGACGGCCAGTAGAGGCACCAAATTCATTACCAATCGTACCGAGGTGTTTACCAATCGCATCACCCGTGTCATTTGCAGCGTCATACACCAACTCAGTTGGGAATGGACCTGCACCTACACGCGTTGTGTACGCTTTAGTAATACCCAGTACATAGTCAAGGTGCAAAGGACCCAGACCTGAACCAGAGCTTACGCCACCAGCAGTGGTATTCGAAGAAGTCACATACGGATATGTACCGTGGTCAACGTCAAGAAGTGAACCTTGCGCGCCTTCGAACATGATATTGTCACCGTTTTTACGGTAGTTATGCAATTCCGTGGTCACATCCACAACCAGTGGCGCAACAACCTTACGCCATTCGTCGCAAAGTGCCAGCACGTCTTCCAGTTTAACCGCTTCAACACCGTAGTATTCAGTCAGCTGGAAGTTATGGTAGTCCAGAAGTTCAGTTAACTGAGCAGTCAGATGTTCACCACCACGCACCAGGTCAGCAACACGTACTGCGCGACGCGCTACTTTGTCTTCGTATGCAGGACCGATACCACGACCTGTCGTACCAATCTTCGCATTACCACGTTTTTTCTCACGCGCCTGATCAAGTGCGATGTGGTTCGGAAGGATCAATGGACAGTTTGGAGAAATGCGTAAACGTTCTTTAACAGGAACGCCTTCTTTTTCAAGAATGTCCATCTCTTTGATGAGCGCTTCAGGAGAAAGAACAACACCGTTACCAATTAAGCACAATACGTTTTCACGTAAAATACCTGATGGAATGAGGTGTAAGACAGTTTTCTTACCACCAACCACAAGAGTGTGACCTGCGTTATGTCCGCCTTGATAACGAACTACCGCTGCCGCTTGATCTGTGAGCAGGTCGACGATTTTACCTTTACCTTCGTCGCCCCATTGGGTACCAAGTACCACAACATTCTTGCCCATAATAGCCTCATTACATCATGCTGTTAAAGTTGAAAGCCCCGCTCAGCGACATGAACACTGAGCCAAGCAGTTAAATCGTTTTGACTGTCCACTCACCATTCGCATTCACCAGCTGGTGCGTCGCATATGGAATCGAGTTTAAATCATCATTACCCAGTAACTGAATTACACTTAAGCCTTGTGCACGAATGTTCTGAATCGCATTCAGAAGTTCTGCATCAGTGCCTTTAGGTGCAACCACGACCTGTACCGCATCAAACTGACCTGCGCTTAAAGCATATAAGTCACAAGAGAAACCGGTTGCCGGACGCGCGCGGCCAAAATGCTCACCAATGCCATCATAACGGCCACCTTGTGCCAGTGCAGCTGCACGGTTCGGTGCATAGACTGCATACATCAGGCCAGTATGATAATGGTATGAACGTAATTCAACCACATCAATCCCAATACTCAAGTTTGGCCAACGGGTTTGAACTTCGTCTTTGGTCGTTTGCAAGACATTAAAAGCCTGAGTGAATGCTGGATTTGCCAACACTTCAGCACTTAAATGCGCTTGTAATGCATCCAGGTCGCTGGCATAGCGTCCAAGTGCATAGAAATCTTGACCAAATTTCAGGTCTGCCGTGAATTCTTCTAATTCTGGCAAAGCCTTGCGTTGGTATAAATCAGATAATTGCTGTTCAGCGACTTTGTTCAAGCCTGCTTGAGCCACCAGACTGCGGAATAAACCGACATGACCTAAGTCCAGATGGATACCATCTGCCAGACCTGTCTCCTGAATCAGACTGATCATCAAGTCGACCATTTCTACATCGGCATCGATGCTGTCTGAACCAAATAGCTCCGCACCTAACTGTAGTGGCGCGCGCGAGGTATTAAAACCGCGAGGCTTGGTATGCAGAACGGTTCCTGCATAGCAGTAACGTGCCACACCTTCCACTGGATGTACATGCGCATCAATACGAGCCACTTGTGGTGTCATATCGGCACGCACACCAAGCAAACGACCAGAAAGCTGATCGATTACTTTAAAAGTGGCTAAGTCTAAATCTTGATTCGATTCTGAGAGAGAAGATAGAGATTCGATGTATTCAATGAATGGCGTGTACACCAGCTGATAACCTCGAGATGCAAGGAAATCCAGTGATTTACGGCGCAGACTTTCAATAACTTGCGCTTGTTCTGGTAATACATCAGCTACACCATCAGGTAATAACCATGTCTCTGAAATGGGCATGTTGTAAACCTAAATTCTTGTCAGCGCGGAACGAATCCGCATAAAAAAATCGGGAGCACACCCGATTTCTCCTAGTCTAGCACGATAGTTTTGGCTGTGCATCGCAAATTTTATAATTTTCGCTACCTGATGAAATCAACAACAATAGTGTCAACTATCAGCGTTTTAATGCACATTCAAAACAAATAGCATGAAAAAATCCGGTATTAAACCAAAGGCAATGCAGTCGTGCTTTTAACCGTTTGCAATGGAATTTCAGTTTTTACGCTTTGAATGCAGGGAATTTGGGTTAAATGATGAATCTGAAATTTACGATAGGCATCCAGATCAGCCACCACAATTCTTAAAAAGAAATCACAATCGCCCGCCATTAGCTGGCATTCAACCACTTCTGGCATTTCCTTGATAGCTTCGACAAATTGGTCGACCACGGCAGCTTCTTGAGACTTGAGCCAGACACGTGCAAACACACTCATCGCCAAATTGACCTTTTGCGGATTCAGCAGCGCGACATATTGCTCAATCACACCATCATCTTCCAGCTGTTTCACCCGTCTTAAACAGGGTGACGGTGACAAGCCAATTAATTGAGCCAGTTCATTATTTTGTAGTTTTCCATTCTTTTGCAGCTCATGCAAAATGCGGTTATCTATTTGATCCATATTTATACTTTGGTATTTAAAACCCTTTAAATTTAATTTAGCGCAATTTAATTTCAAATAAAACTCAAATATCTTTCATTACAATAGCAAATAGCCTGAATATCGCCATAAAATATGGTTTAGCTTTGCAGTACCCAGGTCATTTCCATGCTTTTGTTTAGACAAAGCACCGCAGCGGTGGTTGTTCCTACCGATTTCAGCGAATTTCAACGTGGCATGAAAGATTCTATCCCCATGCTTTTAGGGATTATTCCCTTTGCGCTGGTGTTGGGTGCGACGGCGGTACAGAAGAATTTCAGCTTGCTCGAAGTGCCGTTACTGACAGGTCTGAACTTTGCCGGTGGTTCTGAGTTTGCCATTCTGGAAGTCTGGAGCAGTCCGCCAAATTTACTCATGCTGATGTTCATTACCTTTCTGGTAAATAGCCGGCATCTGTTGATGGGTGCCAGTTTGGTGCCATATTTAAAGCATCTCCCGAATCGTAAAGTTTTTCCGGCGCTATTTTTTATGGTCGATGAAAGCTGGGCGCTCGGTCTGGCTGATGCACGAAGGAAACAGGCGCAACTGGGTTATCGTGCTGCGTTTAGCATGCCTTATTATGCTGGCCTATGTTTTTGCCTGTACTTGATGTGGGTCGGATTTACCACACTCGGCGCCATGCTTGGACCTGTATTAGGCGACATCAACCGCTTTGGTTTCGATATGGCCTTTCCTGCTGTATTTCTGGTGTTACTGAGAAGTATGTGGAAAGGTTTTGAGGCTGCCCGGCCATGGCTGGTCAGTTTAGTCTGTGCGGCTTTGGCTTATTCATATTTACCTGCGGGCTGGTATGTGCCGATTGGCGCCTTGTCTGGAATCGCTTCGGCATTTTTCTTAATTCAAGAGGATCAAACATGATCCAGATGAATACCTTGGTGGCCATTATTCTGATTGCTGCGACCACTTATTTAACCCGGATCTTGGGCTATGTCTTATTAAAAAATAAAACGCTGACACAGCGCCAGCGAAAAATCCTGGAAGTAGTTCCCGGCTGCGTGCTGATTTCAGTAATTGCACCCTATTTTGTACGCGACAATCCTGCAGACCTGATCGCCTTGGCTTTAACGCTATTTGCCGCTACGCGTTTTGGATTATTGCCTACAGTCGCCATCAGTATGGTTTCTGCCGCAGTTTTAAGAATTTTAATCGTCTAATGCTCAAACAAAACCCCTTTAAATGATTTCTAAAGGGGTTTTGTTTATTTCTGTGGGTCGACCACTTTGGTCAGCAAACTGACCAGCTCGGCATTTTGCAATTCGACCTGCTGAAGTTTGGCTGTGGTCTGATCCAGCACTTCCTGCTGCACATGCATTTTTTTGGCTAGATCCTGCATGATTTCCAAAGTCTTTTTTAAATTTTCTTCCAGATGCACGATTTTTTCTTCGACTGGCACGCCTTCCACGCTACGTGACTCATCACTCTGATTAAACTGCAGCCAGATCAGAAAAATCACCGCCAAAGTCAGCAGTATAATAAATCCCCAAACCACCATCATGTACTTGCTCTTATTTCATTTTATTGTCTTTATCTTAACGAAAAATGCTGCAGATAACGTAAATAATTCAGCCTCACTTCCTGATTTTCGATCAATTACGGGCGAATTCTCTTAAAACATGGCTTGCAGAATATTTACAGGCAAGAAAAAAGCACCGTATCTCGGTGCTTTTGAGGTTTAGATAACCCGAACTTAATGAAATGATTCACATAAATCCAGCAGACGGTTGGCATAGCCCCACTCGTTATCGTACCAGGCAAAGACTTTGGCTTGATGCCCAACGACTAGAGTCTGGGTCAGATCGACAATCAATGAATATGGGGAATGATTAAAATCACTCGATACCAAGGGCTCATCCGTTACCGACATAATTTCTGCAAAATCCTGCTGGGCAGCCTTGATCAGCACTTCATTCAACTTGTGATCGGTAATCGGTGACTGGGAGACAAAAGTCAAATCAATCGCGGCCACATTAATGGTCGGCACCCGAATTGAATAACCATCAATACGATCTTCCATTTTTGGCATGACACGCTTTAAGGCACCGAGTGCGCTCGAAGTCGTAGGAATGATGTTATGGCCTGAAGCACGTGCACGACGCAAATCACGATGCGCATGATCCAGTACCGACTGATCCGCCGTTACAGCATGGATTTCAGTCATCAGGGCGCTAGTGATGCCAAAAGCATCATCGACAATTTTGACCAGTGGCACCAAAGCCTGTGTAGTACAAGAAACACTGGAAATGATCTGGTCCGATGCTTTGACTTCATGATGATTGACACCATAGACAATCGCGGCATCGACCGTATCAAAAGGTGCTGCGCCGATAATCACACGTTTCGCCCCTGCTCCAATATGCTGGGTCGCGGCTTCACGAGAACGGAACAGTCCAGTACATTCAAGCACTACATCTACCGCCAAGTTTTGCCAAGGCAACTTAGCCGGCTGCGACTCACACAAAACCTGTACTTTTAATGCAGCATCTTGATAGCTGATATGCATATAGATATGTTCAGTATCATAGCTGAGATCCACCTGCCCCGGAAAACGGCCATGGGTCGAGTCATATTTAAACAGGTGAATCAGGGTTTCAACATCGGCAATATCGTTAATGGCAACGATTTCAAAATTAAAATCTTTCGGGTTTTCAAACCATGCACGCAGTACATTCCGTCCAATACGCCCAAATCCATTGATTGCCACTCGTTGCATGACTCGACCTTTTATATGCCTATTTTAAAACTCTTCTATGTTAAAGGATTTCTGGCGCCGTACATTAAAAAACTTCAGTGAAAATACTGATTTTCGATTATTTTATTTCTGATCCATCTGTCTGTATTTGGATCATTTAAAATTCCGTTTATTTTTTAAAGAGATGGATATCCACGAATTCTACTGTGGGAAAATTCAATTTAGGGTCTGTTGACATTTACTGTTCATAATTAACCCTATAAAGGTAGCCATAAAAATATACAGGCTAAAGCAACAGAACTTTGATAATTTCTTTTGAGCTTGTCATATCGAGTAGCTATTCCTCTA